>NZ_CAKJTP010000077.1:2685-20624 GCF_917627335.1 Protofrankia sp. CiT1
CGTCGCCGTGCCCAAGGGCGCAGGCTCCGCTACGGCCGGGAACCGCGCGGTCGGCTTGTCAAGCGCGGGCACGCCGGTCACGGGCGCGTCAGGCACGATGTCCATCCCTTCAGAGCAGGTTCGGGAGCAGGCGGGCGAGGTTCTCGTAAACGTTCCAGACCACCGCGACCAGCACAGGCGCGCTCACGAGATAGGCCGGCCACCGTTCCCAGCGGTGGAACAACCAGGTCGCGCACACCACCGCGACGAGGAGTACCTGCGCCCAGAGCAACAGGGGCAGGGCGGCGGCCGGCTCGCTGGCGAGGGAACGCTCGTCGGCGTAGATGGCCGGCCGGACACCCGCGGACGGCGCCACGGCGGTCGTCAGCTTGGCGGTGACCACCAGTGTGTGGCTCGGGCTGACGGCCGGCGCCGAGGTCACCAGCGTGATCCGGTTGACCGGCGCGGTCAGCGGCCGCGGTGGGGTGCGCCCGTCGCGGACCTCGACGACCGTGAACGTCGCGCTGCCGAGACCGGTCGTCGCGACGATCTCATCGCCGATCCGCAGCTTGTCGAGCTTCGCGAAAGGCGCGCCGAACGTCGAACGCCGACCGTAGACAACCGCCGTGCCGGCCTGGCCGGGCAGCGGTGTGTCCCGCCGATGACCGAGCCCACGGGTGAGCGCGCCGCTGGTGGTACCCTCGACGACGACCTGACGCACCTTCAGCCGAGGAATCTCGACGATCGCCACCGGCACCCCGGGCGTGATGGGTGGTGCGACCGGAGCAACCTCATCACCGGTCTGGGCGAGCTGGCCGCGAAACGTCTTGTAGAGGTTGTCCTGGGTCCGGGTCTGCTGCAGCCCGGACACCGCGAGCAGATAGCCGGCGAAGCCGAGCATCAGCGCGGCCAGCATGAGGAGAACCCGCCCGACGGCGATCCCGATGACCGCCCGGCCACCGGCGGGCTGGCGCCGCGGCGGCCCGCCGGTGGCCGGGCGCGCCGTTGCCCATGCCGCCGTTGTCCGTGTCGTCGCCGTCGCTGTGGCCGCCGTCGCTGTCGCCGCCGTCACTGCCGTGGTGGGGGCCGTACCCGGCGCTGATGCCTGAACCGTCACGCGCACCCCGCCTACTTCCACATCCGCGGGAGCACCCGGGCCAGCGACCGTGCCCAGGCCGGCGCGGGTTCACCCCGTGAGTACCCGACAAGCCCCAGGCCGAATACCACGGAAGCGAATCCGATCACGACCAGGAGCAGTATGGCGTGCCGCCCGACGCCGGTGGACTCCACCAGCGGTCCCGACCTGGCCGACGTGGTGAACGCCGAGGTGGCGCTCGCCCTCGGGACGGCTCGGGCCGATGGGCTGGCGCCGGACCGAGCGGTCGCCGTCGGGCTGGGGGCGGGCGTGGCCGTGCCGCCGCCGGTCGAGGTGGTACCGCCAGCACTCGCCGACGTGTCGCCGCTGTCCTGCCCGGACGTTGTGGTGCCGCCCACGGCGGCATTGCCCGCGGCGGCGGAGGCCGCCTGCGCCCCGGGCGACGGGCTCGCCGAAGCGGTGGGTGTACCGGCCGACGCCGGCGCGGCCTGGAGGCGTACCGCGGTCTCGACCGTACGGGCCTGCGCTACCAGATCCGCCGGCAGACTCAGATAGCCGTTGGGCAGCTGACCGTTGTCGATACCGTGCTCTTGGCCCTTCACCGCGGCCAGGTCGATGAAATCGGCGATCTTGCCGGCTTTGGTCCTGTCGATGCCGCTGGTCGGGACCATCGCGTAGTGAACCAGCACGAGCGGGTAGACGGCCGGGTCGGTCGCGGTGTGGTCGGCCTGGCGGACGCCGTCCGCATCGACGGTCATGGCTTTGACAGCCGCCGCCATGGACGCCTCGGTCGGAGTGGTGAAGGAGCCGGCGGCGTTCTTCAGCTCCGCCTGCGGCATGCTCAGGTTGGTCGCGTCCGCGCTGTCAAAGAGCACGAACAACGACCGGAAGCCCTGTCGTGCCGCCGCGTAGGAGGACGGCTGATGGCTGGGATCCTGGTCGGAGATGCTGCTCGGGTCCTTGCCCGCCGGAGCGCCGGCCGCGGCCTGGCGGACGACCGCGTCCAGCCCGCTCAGCGGGGCGAACGTCATGTTCATCGCCGACGTCGGATCGACCGTGCGGAACGTGTCGAGCGGGAATCGCAGGCCGCCCTTGTTCCAGGCGTCGAGGAAGTAGTCGCTGACATGCATGCCGGCCGGGTCCTTGGTGCCCTTGAGGAAGGCGCTCGCATCCGGGTCCGCGGCGAGCCAGCGAGTCAGCTCGTAGGTCAGGTCCTCACCGTCGGCGGTGAGCACCGGCGGGAAGTAGTTCTGGGCGGTGAAGTCCCGTGCCCAGGCGACACCGGGGTTGAGCGCCTGGAACTCCGGGTCCGCGAAGATCGTCACTGGGTTCCCAGCCGTCCCCGGGTTGGGGCAGTACGCGCTGCCAGGCCCGGTGATGGGCGCCGTGGGGTCGCAGCCGGGCGGCCCACCGGAACCGTAGAGACCGGGGTAGGACTGCGTGAGCAGCTTCGCGATCAGCCGTGCGTTCAGCCTGAGCGAGGTGACCTGCTGGTGGGTCACGGGATCGTCGAGCAGGAAACCGACCGAAATACCGGACACCGCCAGCGGCGCGTAGGCCACCGGATTCGGGCCGGTCGCGCCGGTGGCGGCCGGGCGCGTGGTCAGCGCCATGTCCACGCTGCCGGCGGCATAGTCCGACCGGGCCTGGACGTCACCGAGCAGCGAGTAGTCGACATTGAGCGCGGGCGTGCCCGCGCACGACCTGGCGGTCCAGCTCAGCATCGCGAGGTTCGCCACGGGCGCGCCCGCGGAGGTGAAGTCGGGGTTGTTGATCGAGCACGCCCCGGCGCCGAGACGGAAGGCCAACGGGATGGTGACGTGTGGCGCCCAGCTGTTCACCAGCTCGACGGACGGCGTCGTGAGCTTCCACAGCACCAGCGAGCACGGCTGGGTCGAGTTACAGCCAAGGCTGGTCAGTTCGCGCCCCGTCTCGACCACGAAGTCGGCGCTGCCCGTCCCGGCCGGCTGCGTGATCGCTTTGCGCCTGTTACCCGGCCCGTCCGGGCCCGCGCCGTTGAGCCCGCCGAGCGCGCTGGGATCGGAACCCGACGCCAGCGTCTCGGAGCCGTAGCAGTCACCGGCGGACTTCGGCGCGGCTCGGCATTGGTAGATGCGAACCTCGTTCGTCGACAGCTCCGTCCCGCTGGACGGGAAGCCCCGCCAGCTGACGTGGATCGCCTCGAAACCGAGATCGGTCGTCTTGCTGACCGTCACCGAGGCGTTCGCCCCGATCGCCGGTGCCGGGAAGGTCCTCGCCACCGAGACGTCCGCGGCCCGTGCCGGTTGCGGCCCCGGCAGCAGCAGCGAGCCGGTGAACACCATGACCGCGCCAGCCAGCGCGAGCGCGACGCCCGCCCGCGGCACCTTGGCCCCCCGCGGCCGCCGGGCGCACGGGGAGGGCCGTGTGCGCGCGTCCGTTGGCCAGCCAGGCAATTTCGGTGACACGTCTTCTCCAGCGCCGGGGAGGGACACGCCGCGGACGGGCGTGCGGTGGTGTCGGGACCCACCCGGGTATCGGGACCTACCCGGCCAGTCACGACGGAACATATGGATGGATGCGCCGCAGAGCCCGGCGCGGACACCGGGCCCTGCGGTTAACACGGGTGCGCTCTGGGGCGGGCCGCTGGCCTGCTAGGAAAGGCCGTACTTGGCACCGCAGAGCGTGCCCGTACCCGACGTGGGCAGCGAGACAAAGCCCTCGTTGACGCCGAGCGGGTGGGTGCAGATGTAGCCGGCCTTACCGAAGACCGCGGTGTAGCCTGACCAGATCTTGTCCAGACCGGTGCTGCCAGGCTGGTTCTTGAGCACGTTGAACAGCAGGCGGGGGAACTTGCCGCTGGTGTTCAGGGAGTACGGGCCGGCCGCGCCGTTGGCGACGTCGGGGACTGTGGCGGGAACGCTGTCGATCTGGCGGACGGTGAAGCCATTGCGGTTGTCCACGTCGCCGCCGCGGGACTGGGCGACCCACTTGCCAGCCGAGTACGGCACCAGCGCGTCACCGATCGCGTCTCCGGCCTGGAGGTTGGCCTGGAGACTCACACCGCTGTTCTCCTCCAGGGTGGCGGGCTGACGTACGCACGCGCCCGGCGTCAGGGCCGCGTTCGGGCCGTTGACATCACCACCGTTGTTCAGCGCCTTGAGGAAGGAGTTCCGCGTGCCCGAGCCCGACTGCGGCAGGTACGGCTCGATGGGCGAGCTCGGCAGGGCCGAGTTGATGACGTGCCAGTCGGTCAGGGTGCACAGGTAGATGCTCTTCAGCTGGCTGGTGCTGACGGTCTTCGGCGTCAGCTTGGGCGAGACCGGCTTCGCGGCCCAGGTCACCACGTCCTTGGCGTACGCGATGAAGGTCTTGTCGACGTCCGAGGGCTTCGTCGCGTCCGGGTAACGCGAGGAACGCGCGAAGTCGACGCACACGCCGGGCGCGTTGTATGCGGCCGGGTCGTTGTTCAGGGCTGTGACACCCGCGCTCGAGCCGTTCGGCCGGGCATAGTTCGCACAGCCAGCCTTCGCGGTGATGGGGGTTGTGCCGGTCGCGTTCCAGCTGTAGAGCTTCTTCGACGGGTTCGTCGCGTTGTACGACGTCGAGTAGTCGTTCAGGATGTTCTGCGTGGTGTCCGAACCCACGCCGACGATGTCGCCGGCCGCCGGGGTGACGTTCGCTGGCGGGTCGGCCAGGGCAGGTCCGCCCATGGCGCCCACGGCCAGCGCCGTGGCCGTTACGGCGACCACGCGGGCCGCCTTCTTCGGAATATTCATGTTCCACTCCTCGTCGGGAACGGTTTTCACCTGGCGGCACGCAACCACCGCCGAGCCGTCAGGTGGCTCCGGTGTGACGTTTCCATGCTTCTGATGAACACGGCCAGCCATCCGGGGGATTTACCGGGCAGCTATCGGGTAACCATTCAGTAAACACCCGTGAATATGCGTTCACGGGTGGGCTCGACATTTTGCGGCGGCGAAGAAAATGAATTCTCGGGGGCCGGGTAGCGCTCATTCAGGTGGCGGCGGGCGGCGGCTCAGCTGTGCGCTCAACAACGGTGGGACAAAGAAGGCGGCCAACACGGTGAGGCCGGCGAGCACAAAAAGAATGTTCGCCTGGTGACCGCCCTGGCGCAGGCTTGACACCGATACCGGGGCGGCGGAGATGTCGCTCCCGCCGGGTCCACCTGAGCCGTTGCCGCTGGCCGCGCCGACAAGCTGTCCGGTCTCCGGGTCGATCGTCGTGCCTGTGCCTGTGCCTGTGCCCGTGCCCGCCGAGCCGGTACCGTTCGATGCCTCCCCGCCCGTCCCGGTAACACCCGTCCCGGCGCCGCCGGAGGTATCGCCGGCCGTGCCGCCCGAACCACTGCCGCTGGCAGCGCCGCCGGAAGCGCTACCGGAACCGGTGCCGCCACCAGCGCCGCTGGACGTGCTGGCCGTTGTCGTGGCGCACGCCGCCGCGCCGGCCTTCGCGCAGGCGGGGGGCGCTGGCGCGGTGTTCAGCACCTGCAGCGCGGGATTGTTGCAGCTGGCCAGGGCAGGCGGCGCAACGTGCCCCGGTATGCGGCTCAGCTGGTCGAAACCGGCCTGCACGAGGTTGACCGGCAGGGGCGAGAACCCGAGGTTCTCCGCCTTCTGCTGACCGGCGCACAGAAAGTAGCTCATGAAGGTCGACAGGGTCCGCCCCTTGTCGGGCGTGAACCGCCCCACCGCCTCGACCGGAACAATCATGTAGCTGTAGCTCGAGATGGGGTAGGCACGAGGGTCGTTGTAGGCGTAGACGCCGTCCAGGTTCTGGGTGAGGTCGGTGTTGATTTTCGCCTGCGTGAGAGCCACCGCCACATCTCCCGCGGTTGGCTGGACGTAATAGCCACCGGCATTCAGGATGCTTGCGACCGGGAATCCCGAACGCTGGGCGTAGGAGTACTCGACGTAGGTGATGGAGCCCTCGCCGTACGGAGCGGCGACATAGTTGGCGACGCCGCTTGACAGGGCCTGGCCCTTCGCCCCGGGAAATGTCGGGTAGAACGACTGCAGCCCGCAGTTGCCGGTGAAACCCGCGTACCTGCCGCAGAAGTCCGCCCAGAGCCCGGGGTACTGCTTCGACATGTAGAGCGTGAACTGGGCGGACGTACCCGAACCATCCGAGCGAAGGACCGGTGTGATGGCCTTGTCCGGCAGCTGCCGACCGTTGTCCCTGGTGATCGCGGCATCCGACCAGTTGGTGATGACCCCGGTAAAAATCTTGGTAAGGGTCTCGCCCGACAGCCGGAGATTCGTGACCTGTTTCCCGGCGACGGTCAGGTGATACATGAACGACGTCCCACCCGCGACGATGGGCAGATAGGCATACGGCCGCCTGGCCGCGAGCGGCAGCTCATCAGTGTCGTTGCTGCCCGGGATCCGCGGCTGGAACGGGATCTCGGACACCGCGAAGTCGTTGAGACCGTTCCAGTAATCCGACCGTCCCGATGAAGAACCGTTACCGGTGTAGTTGACCGGAAGGCCGTTCTTGCGGACGTCGCGAACCCACTGGCTGATCATGATCTCACTCCAGGTGGAGCCGGATCCGGCCACGGCCGCATAGGGGGCGTCGGCGCTGGCGGGCGGCGTCGCCCCGATCCCGGCCCCGCCGGCCGCGGCCACGATCAGCATGATCGCGACGAATCGGGCGACCAGCCGGCGCCTCCTCGTGCCCGGCGGCCTGCCTCGTGCGGGCGTGTTTCCTGAGCGGGCATCTCCCGGGGAGACATTGGGCATCATCAGGACACCTCCGCGGAGCGGCGCTTCTGCCGGCGTGAGAGCTGTCCGGGGCCACGGCCTCCGACAACGCGGGCGATGACGAACAGCGTGAGTACGAGCGCGAGAAGCGTCAGCGCCGCGCCATAGGCCCGCGCGACCGACTCGGGCTGGGGGAACTTGACGTAGTTGAGGACGTAGAGGGGCAGGGAGAGCATCGCGCCGTGGGCGGGGTCGGCGTTGAGGTCATTGGTGAAACCCGCCGTGAGCAGCACCGGCGCAGTCTCACCAACGCCGCGCGCAACCCCGAGAATGACCGCTGTCAGCAGGCCTGGGCGGGCGGTGGGCAGCACAACATGCCACACGGTCTTCCACTGGCTCGCGCCGAGTGCGAAGGAGGCCTCCCGCAGCCCACCGGGGACGATCCGGAATACCACTTCCGCTGTCCGGGTAATGATCGGCATCATCATGATGGTGATGGCAAGGGAGGCGGCGAACCCGCACCGGTTCGTGCCGAGCGCCAGCACGACGGTCGCGAAGATGAACAGGCCCGCGACCACCGACGGAATCGCGCTCATCGTGTCGACGATCGTGCGTACCGGCCGGGCGAGAGGGCCGCGTATCTCATTGAGGAACAACGCGGTGGTGATACCGAGCGGCACTGAGATGAATACCGCGACACCGACCTGCAACAGCGTGCCCACAATGGCATGGAGTGCCCCGCCCGAGGTCAGTGGGTCGGACGGGGCTGTCACCGACATTGTTCGCGTGAAGAAGTTGAGGTGCAGGGCCGTGTAACCACGAAACGCCGTATAACCAATTATTACAGAAAGTAAAGCAACGACCATTATCCCGGCCGCATGGCAGATCACCGACATGACGCGGTCGACGAGCGCGACACCACGGCCGTCCCCCGTCAGCAGCACGGTCGAGTAAACGGCCAGGAAGAGGACGTACCAGCACACCCAGAAACCGACAGTCCCCGACAGCGGCAGAATCCGCTCGAACAGGATCCAGGTGAGGCACAGCGCGCAGAGCGCGGATCCGCCGATGGCGGTCACGTCGCTGGCAGTGACCTGAGCCGGCCGGATCCGGACCTCCGGCGGGAGTACTGGCTGGTCGGGTCCGGCGAGGTCCGGCCCGGCGGCGGGCGCCGTGCGCCCACGCGGTGCAGGTGCGGTGAGCGCCATCAGATCTCCGTTGCCGCGCCGGAACGCGACCGGCTGATGATGGTCGAGGCGAAGGCGTTGACCACGAGCGTCAGGGCGAAGAGCACCAGCCCGGCGCCGAAGAGGGCGGCCAGACCGAACGAACCGGACTCGTTGTAACGCAGCGCGATGAGTGAGGAAATCGACATCCCGCCCTGCTGCAAAATGTGAGTCATCCGCCCGGGTGACGCGAAGAGCGGCGCGATGATCAAGTAGACGGCGATCGTCTCGCCGAGTGCCCGGCCCAGGCCGAGCATGACCGCGCCGACCATGCCGCCTCGGCCGAACGGGATGACGACAGCGCGGATCATGCCCCAGCGCGTGCCGCCCAGCGCCAGCGCCCCCTCCCGCTCACCCACCGGAGCCTGCGAGAAGACCTCGCGCATGATCGATGTAATGATCGGCGTGACCATCAGCGCGACGACGAGCCCGGCGATGAAGGTCGACGAGGCGTACTGGCCGAGCCCGCTGACTCCGCCGTCGGTCCGGAAGAAGGGCAGCCAACCGAGGTGGTCGGTCAGCCAGCGGCTCACCGTGATGGCTCGCGGCTGGAGAAAGAAAAACCCCCACAGCCCGTAGACGATGCTTGGAATAGCGGCCATGAGGTCAAGCAGCGAAACCATCGGGCGGCGCAGCGCCCGGGGCGCGTACTCGGCGACGAACAAAGCCGTACAGATCGACAGTGGAACGGCGACAACCAACGCGACGCCGGCAATGAGGATCGTCCCCGGCAGCACGGCGCCGACGCCGAACCTGGTCGAGCTCGGCAGCCACTGGGTTTCGGTGAAAAACGACCAGCCGACCCGCCGCAGCGCCGGCAGCGCCTTGTACAGCAGGAATACACCGATGAAGCCCATCGTCGTCATCACGGTTATGGCGGCCGTCCGGCCGACGCCGTGAAACAGCCGGTCAGCCGGGCCGGGGCGCGGGTTCGTGTCGCGCCGCGCCTCAGCCGGGGCGACCGAGCCCGCGCCGGCGCCCGCCGCGCCAGAGCCGGCCCCCATAACCGCGGCTCGGGGCAGTTTCAGCCAGCCGAGAAAATTCATGGTCGAACGCTCTTCGGTCATCATGTATACGCACCGTACGTCACAGTGGAGTTACCCCCTGACCGGCGTCGGCGACGCCGGTTCCGCTCCATTGCTTTGACATAAAAACAGACGTCGCCTCCCGGGTGGCGAGCCGAAGGTGAACAGGCCCCGAATTCTGCTGGCCGGTGGGCGGGTCCCCGGGTATACGAAATGAACGGCCGCTCATTCTCGCGGCCGGGGACCGGCCCGGTCGATGCGGCCGTCCGGTCCGGACGAAGCGATCAACCGGAGCGGACGAAGCGAGCCGCGTCGGCGACCACATAGTTGTCGGTTCCGGTGGTCGCCATGGTCACGCTCCCTGCCGTGCCCGCGTCGAACGGCCACGCCCCGAGCAACGCCCACCGGCCGCCCCCGACACGTTGATCCACGGTGAGCGTTGCCGAACCGCCCCGGTAGGCAACGGTCACCGGCACGTTCGACGCCCGCGCGGCCGTCGACGTCCACCGCAGGTACACCCGATAGGTACCGGCCGCCCGGAGGGACGGGACGAAACGGACGCTCTTGCCGCCCTTGCCGGCGTTGTTGTCATGCAGATAGCCGGTCCCGTAGTAGCCCGCGATCGCCGAACTGGCCGGCCAGGAGCCGGTGACCGCCGTCATCGGGTCGGTGTCGTCGACAGCGACGTCGGGATAGTCGAGCACGGCCATGTCCTCGAACAGCCGCGCGCGAAGCGCCGCGGGATCGACTCCCTGCGCGTTGGCCCCGCTGTCGAGCGCGAGCTTGGCCGCGGCGCCGGCCGCCTGCCCGAGAATCATGAAAACCGGTTCCATCCGCAGCGAGCTGTAGGCGACGTGCGACGCCGACAGGCAGACCGGGACGATGAGGTTCGTGCACTGCGCGCTGTCGGGAACCATCGCCCGGTACGGCAGCCGGAACGGCGCGGGTAACGCGATCTGGATGTCGCCCTCGTTCTTCACCTGCCCACCGACGACGAGCCGCTGGCAGTTGTGGGAGTCCCGCGAGTAGCTCGCGAGCCCGACGCCGTCGGCGACCGCGGTCTGGCCGCGACAGTCCGCCTCGGTGAGGACGTAGCGCGAGCTCACCATCCGACGAGCTTCGCGCACATAGAGTTGCGGCGGCCAGTTGCCGGTGGCGGTGAACTCGTCGGGTGCCAGCCCGAAGGCCGCGACCGCGGAGCGGACGTCCGAGCGCACCGCGCTGTCGTTCGCCAGGAAGTAGAGCAGGCCCTGCTGGTAGGAAGTGTGATCAGCCACGATCTGCGCACGCTGGGACCAGCTCGCGCGCGGGTACCCGTCGGCGGCGCCAACATGGTCGAACGAGAACGGCCCGGCGCTGTTTGCGTCGAACTTGCCGTTCCGCAACACCGTGTTGTTCATGAACGCCGCGGCCTTGTCGGTGAACGGGTCGGCGTACCCGGCCGCGATCAGGCGCGGTACGAGGGCGTAGCGGCTCGGGTCATAGCCGGCCGGCCGCGGGAACGCGATCCGGTTCGGCGCCTTGGTCAGGCAGAGCCGGTAACAGTACGCCTGGACATGAGCGTCACCGCTGCCGGTGGCCGCGAGGGCGGCCGCGGAGATCTCGGGAAGCAGCCCGCTGGCCGGGTCGCCCGCACGCCGGTACGGGTCGACCGCGGCGGTGAACTGGTTCTTGGCAAGCAGCTGCACCCCGTTGTTGGACTCGCCGTACACCGCGTTCGACTCACGGCCGATCACATAGCGCACCCCGGCGAGTGCCAGCAGGTCCCCCTCGTAGGAGGCATCGATGAACATCTGGGCCCGTACCACGGTGCCGTCACCGGCCACCACCGAGGTGAGCCGGGAGCCGCTGCGGCCGACGGAGGCCAGCGTCCGCCGGGTGTAGACCGGCACCTGCGCACCGGTGAGCAGGTCGGTCATGACAGCCGCGGCCACCCGAGGCTCAAAGGTGGTCTGCATCGGCGTCGCGGCTCCGAGCGGGCCGCCGTTGTAGGCGACATACACTCTGCGGTAGAACTCGCGCGCGAACCCACCGACGGCGCCGCCCGTACCGATGTCGGTCTGGCTGAGCCCGCCCGTTGTCATACCGCCGATGTGGGCGGTCGGTTCGATGATCACAACCGAGCCGCCCATGCGACGCATCTGCACGGCGGCGGCGACGCCGGCCATGGTCGCGCCATACACGCACAGATCCGCCGTTATCGGTGCGACCGCGCTGGCTGACGATGTGACGGTCAGCTCAAGGGCCGCGACCGAACCGGCGGCAGCCGCCATCCGGAGCAGATCCCGGCGGTGCGGCCCAGCGCTCATGATCGGTCGGCGGGCCATGGATCCCCTCGTCGGTCGGTTGACGCCGGCCGGCGCGTCGGGCAGCCGGGCGCATCGGGCAGCTGGGTGGAACGACGACGCCCTGTCGAGACGGCGACGCCGGCAGCGGGCCGCCGATGCTCATGGCGCTCCGTACGTCGATCTCCCAGCCGGCAGCTTGGACCTTAACGACGCGTGATTCCCGGAAGCAACGACCAGCACGTCACATGCACACACCGATCCAACGTCCAGCGGGAGACCGCACGGTAAATCAGTTGCTCTCTCCCCCGGAAGCGTCCAGGAAGCATCCAGGAGCCGGCCGGGAACCGGCCGGTGCCTGGCAGCATGGGCGGTATGGCGAACTGGAGTGAGGCTGAACGAGCCGCGCCCGAGCTGGCGGCTGCGGTCCGGGGGCGCTTCGAGGCGCACGGGCTCGCGATCCTCGCGACCATCCGGCGTGACGGATCTCCTCGGGTGAGCGGGGTCGAGCCGTTGTTCGCACTCGGCGAGCTGTGGCTCGGCATGATGCCCGGCTCCCGGAAGGGAGCCGATCTGTGCGGGGACCCACGATGCGCCCTGCACAGCGCAACCACCGACAAGAACGTCACCGAAGGCGACGCAAAGATCAACGGCAGGGCGGCCGTCGTGACCGGCACCGAAAGCCTGGACGCCTACCAGGCCGCGTGGGCCGCAGCCACCGCCACGCCGGTACCCGAGCCGTTCACCCTGTTCAGGATCGACGTCACCGGCCTAAGCATGATCGGGGTCGCCGGTGAGGAGCTCACCATCGACTTCTGGCGCGAGGGGGAGCAGCCCAGGCGAACCACCCGCACGTAGCTCTCGTCCGCCGGTACGCACGGCCGCGCCGCATACCGCCCACAGCAGGTCGGCCACGGTCGCGAGCAGCCGGCTGACCAGGGCGAGCAACGTCGCCGGGCCGTGCGCGAGCACCGGCGCCAACGCCAGGATCAGTACGGCCTCGCGCACGCCCGCACCAGCCGGGACCAGCGGGACGAGGAACCCAGCCGTCCACGCGAGCGCGTACCCGCCAACCGCGAGCAGCAGCAGGCGGGGCCCGTGCACGGACGGAGCAAGATCACGCACCAGCAGCCAGGTCGCCACGCCGTAGAGGACAAAGCCCGTCAGCAGCCAGCCGGCACCGGCCAGCACCGGGCGGACGGCAAGCGGACGCTCCAGCGGTGGCCGGCGCAGCAGGCCGAACGCGAGCGCCAGCAACCTGGACAGCACCGGTGGATACAGCACCACCGCAAGCCCTGGTACCGCCAGCAGCGCCCACCCGTAGTGACCTAACGCGGTCGCCGACACGAACGGCAGGGTCACGGCCGCGGCCAGCCCGCCGCACGGGACCGCCAGCGCCAGCACGATCAGGCTCGCCGACGCGGCCTTCACCCGGGACACGCCGTAGGCCCTCGACAGCTCCATCTGCGCCAGCACCGGCCACACGCTGCCCGGGACGTACTTGCCGATCTGCCCGACGAAGAACACCCGCACGGCCGCCTGTAACGGCAGCGCCGTGCCGAGCCCCACCAGCAGTGCCCGCCAGGACAACACGCTCGTCCCGACCGCCAGCACGGTGACGCCCCCGGCCGCGGCGACGCTCACCACGGTCAGCTCGTCGAACGACGCCCGGACCGCGTTCCACTGACCGACCAGCGCAAGGCCGAGCAACCCGACCGCCAGCAGCAACGCCGCCCGCGCCAACCACCACCGCGGCCCTCGACGCCTGGGTTCTAACTGGCCCGGTCCTGGTCGGCCCAGTTCTTGTCGGCTCGGTTCTGGGTGACAGCGCCCGGCCGGTCGACCAACCCTTCTGCCAACAGAACGTACATGCCACATCCGCTCAGCGTAGCGTTGATCCGGTCAACTCCGACAACAGCAATCACATCATCACGCCATCATGACAGCAAACAACCTGATGCTATGATGCCAGGATGCGTACGACAGTGACTCTCGACCCAGATGTCGCGATGGCTCTCCGGGAAGTGGTTCGCGAACGGGGCATTTCCTTCAAGGAAGCCCTGAACGCACTCGTCCGCGCCGGCCTGGCGAGTAGACGCCAGGACGTTCCGGCCTATCGGCTACCCACTCGGTCGCTCGGGCTACGACCGGATGTCGACCTCGACAAGGCACTGCGGCTAAGTACCGAATTCGAGGACGCGGAGATCATCAACAGGCTTGAGCTCCGTACATGAAGCTGCCAGACGTCAACCTGCTCATCTACGCACTCGACGACACCTCACCACGACATCAATCATCGAGAGCCTGGCTCGAACGCACGCTGTCGGGCGCCGAGACCGTTGCGTTCGCGTGGCCGGTGCTGCTTGCGGTTATCCGCCTGACGACACACGCCACGATCTTTCGGAACCCGTTCCGTCCGGACGAAATTCTCGACATCGTTGATGGATGGCTTGCCAGACCCTGTGTCGTGATCGTCCATCCCACCGAACGTCACGCTGCGGTTCTACGCCAGTTGCTGGCACCGCTGGGAACGGCTGGGAACCTCACGTCCGACGCACATCTCGCCGCTCTCGCCGTCGAGCACAGCGCCGAGCTATGCTCCAGCGACGCCGACTTCGCCCGCTTTCCAGGCGTCCGATGGATTGATCCACTAAGAGCGCCCGAGGATAGGGCGTTCGATCAGTGAGCGGCTCATCCGCGCCCGATCCGGCAAGGCAGCGGAGGAAGGGCCCTGGTGTTGGGCGCCGACTGACGACAACGCGGCCGGGCGGGATGCGGGAGCCGGACAGTCCTCTTCTCGGGCGCTCTAGGGCGCGTATCGGGTTGCTGCCGGCAACGGGGTTTCTGCCCGGCCAAGAGAGTACGGGCACCCCTGTCGGGTACCCGTACTCTCTTGGCCTTACCGACCCCGAGGGGTGGTGTGGAGCTCAGAGCTGACCGGCCGCGCTTTCCTCCTCGGACTCCTCGGCATCCTCGTCGAGGACGGACGCGCGCCCCGCAACCATCTCGACGACCTTGCGGGCGAGCTCCTGGGCGGACAGGCCGATGTCGGCCATGACCTCCGGACGCTTGCCCTGGTCGAGGAAGGCCTGCGGGATGCCGAAGTCGCGCAGCGGCACGTCGACGTCGGCATCCCGCAGCATCTGCGCGAAGGTCGACCCGACCCCGCCGACCCGGCCGTTGTCCTCGACCGTGACCACGAGCGAATGCATCCGGGCGAGGTCCACGAGCACCGGATCCAGTGGCTTGACCCACCGCGGGTCGACAACCGTGATCCCGATACCGTGGCTCGCGACCCGCTCGGCGACCTGCAGGCAGGTACTCGCCATCGCACCCACCGCTACCAGGAGAACCTCCCGCGACGGTGTCGCCTCGGGCGAGCGGTAGAGGATGTCGACCGACCCAACCCGCTCGATCGCGGGGATGTCCGGGTTGATCTTGCCCTTGGCGAAGCGCACCACCGACGGCCCGTCGGAGATCGCCAGCGCCTCGCGGAGCTCGGCCCGCAGCGTGGGCTCGTCCCGCGGCGCGGCCAGTGCCAGCCCGGGTACGAGCTGCAGAAAGGACATGTCCCACATGCCGTTGTGGGATGGCCCGTCCTCACCGGTGACACCGGCCCGGTCCAGGACAAAGGTGACCGGCAGCCGGTGCATGGCGACGTCCATCAGCACCTGGTCGAAGGCGCGGTTGAGGAATGTCGCGTAGACGCACACCACCGGCTTGAGGCCGCCCATGGCCAGGCCCGCGGCGGAGGTGACCGCATGCTGCTCGGCGATACCGACGTCGAACACCCGGTCGGGAAAGGCCGTGGCGAACTTCTGCAGACCGACCGGCTGCAGCATGGCCGCGGTGAGGGTGACGACGTCCGGACGCTCATGGCCGATCTGGACGATCTCATCGGAGAAGACGCCCGTCCAGCTGGTGCCGCCGCCGCTGCCGGCCGTGGCCGGCTTGCCGGTACTCGGGTCGATGACCCCGACCGCGTGGAAACAGTCGGCGTCATCCTGCTCGGCGGCTGGATAGCCGAAGCCCTTGCGGGTCACGCAGTGGACGATCACCGGCCCACCGAAGTCACGGGCCCGCCGCAGCGCCGACTCGACCGCGTGGACGTCGTGCCCGTCCACCGGCCCCACGTACTTCAGGCCGAGGTCCTCGAACATGCCCTGGGGCTGGACGACGTCCTTGATGCCCTTCTTGATCCCATGCAGGGCGTCGTAGAGCGGCGCACCGACCAGCGGGGTACGGCCGAGTACCTGCTTGACGACGTCGAGGACCTGCTCGTACTCGGGCGCGAGCCGCAGGGCAGCCAGATGATCGGCCAGCCCACCGATGGTCGGGGCGTAGGAGCGCCCGTTGTCGTTGACGACCACGATCACCGGGCGGTCCGCAGCCGCGATGTTGTTCAACGCTTCCCAGCACATGCCGCCGGTCAACGCGCCGTCGCCCACAACGGCGACGACCGCGCGGGACTCACCACGCAGCGCGTACGCCCGGGCCAGCCCATCGGCGTAGGACAGGGCTGTCGAGGCGTGCGAGTTCTCGATGATGTCGTGCGGTGACTCGGCCTGGCTGGGATACCCGGACAGGCCGCCCCGCTGCCGCAGGTCCGCGAACGCGTCCGCGCGGCCGGTCAGGATCTTGTGAACATAGGACTGGTGGCCGGTGTCCCACAGGATCCGGTCATGGGGCGAGTCGAACACCCGGTGGATCGCGATGGTCAGCTCGACGGCGCCGAGGTTCGGCCCGAGATGACCACCTGTGCGCGCCACCGCGTGAATAAGAAAGTCGCGGATCTCCGCCGCCAGCGCGGGAAGATCGTCGACTGCCAGTCTCTTCAGATCGTGCGGATTGCGAACGGTCGACAGAAGCGACACCGACACTTCCTCTCCGTGCACTTCCTCCCCCTTTTTGAGGGGATCGGCCCCGGACGCCGCTCAGTCTACGCAGGTCAGGGGATCAGTCGCGGTCGCGGATTGGACATGTGAACACGTCCCAAACAGGTAGCAAGAAGGCCAGTCGACGCTTACGATGCGTGGTTTGCCCATGAGTATCCGGCCCCCCAGCGGCGCCGGGACACGTGCGTGTTCCTCTCGCCGGGCGTGTCCGCCACCGTGACATCGGACATGACATCGGACGTGACATCGGCCTCGGACGTGGCGCCCAGCCGGGCTGGGGAGTGCGCGGGCGTGTCCGGACACGGGCCTCGCTGGGCGCGGGCTCCCCCGTTGTGTCATCAGACCGTGTGTCATCAGACCGGCCCATGCAGTAACGCCACGCATTCGACATGGGCGGTCATCGGGAACAGATCGAACGCCCGCAGCTCCGCCAGGGAGTAGCCCTGCGCGACGGCCACCGCGAGATCCCGGCCCAGCGAGGCGGGATCACAGGCCACGTACACGACCGCCCGGGGGCCCAACGCAAGCAGTTCGCGCATCACAGCGGTGCCCGCGCCCGCTCGGGGCGGATCGAGGACGACGATGTCAGCGCCGGTACCGGCCAGCCCGCGCAGGGAGCCGGGCGAAACCCGGACGCCCCGTAACGACACCTGCGGGAGGTCGGCGAGGCTGCGCGCGGCGGACGCCACCGCGCGCGGGTCGGACTCCATCGCCACCACGAGACCGCCGGGACCGACGGCTTCGGCAAGCGCGGCGGTGAACAGGCCCGCGCCCGCGTACAGGTCGAGCGCCCGTTCCCCGGCGCGCGGCGCCAGGCCGGTCAGGACCGCGTCCACCAGCGCCTCGGGCGCACCCGGGTGGACCTGCCAGAACACCCCGGGAGCCAGGATGAACCGGCGCCCGCGTACCACCTCGACGATCTCGGTGTCGGCATCGCCGGCAGAAAAACCGGCAGCACGGGCTTCCGATGTGATAATCGTGCTGCCGCTCGACACGCTCGCGGCCACGTCGATCTCAGGCCCGGCAGCGCCATCGGCAGTGCCCGCGCCGGCCGCCGGGAAGGTCCGACCGGCGACGGCGGCGCGCACGAGCGGGTGCGCTATCCGGCAGTCCGCCGCCGCGACAATCTCGTGCGAGCGGTGCCCGCGCAAGGCGACCTCGCCCTGCTCCGTCAGCGTGTAACGCATCCGGGTGCGCCACCCCAGGCCGTCGGGCAGCGCGCCGGGCGGCGGATCCAGCGCCTCGACCTCCACCGGCCAGTCGAGCCCGGCCAGTCGGCGCAGCTGCTCACGGACCACCCCGGCTTTGAAGCGACGCTGCGCGGCAACGGAGGTGTGCTGCCAGTCGCATCCGCCGCAACGGCCGGGCCCGGCATGCGGGCACGGCGCGGCCACCCTGTCCGCCGACGGCCGCAGGACCTCGACGGCGTCAGCCCGCCAGTACCGGTCGTGCGAGGTGTCGGTCAGGCAGGCCCGGACCCGTTCACCCGGCAGCGCGTGCCGGACGAAGACAACCCGGCCCTGGTGGCGGGCCACGCACATCCCGCCATGCGCGACAGGCCCGATGTCAAGCTCGACAACCCGCACGGATTCGCCGGCGGCCCGCTCGGGAACGCCCGGCTGGGGGCGGTGACCGCTCACCGCCGGGTCGCTTCGGCGTCCGTGCCCTCAGCCGGCGCCGCGGCCGACGGCTGAGCCGCCGCCCGCCCGGCTCGCCCGGCTCGCCCGGCCC
>NZ_CAKJTP010000078.1:0-19794 GCF_917627335.1 Protofrankia sp. CiT1
ACTCGTTCCCGCCGTTCCGCTCCGGAGTTCTCAGCCAGCCAAACAACATCAAAATAAGACCGTCGAAACAATGTCCGCAGAGTGAACGGATATGAGTACAAACTCCTTATAACCTGGATACAGCTGGAAGATTACCAGCGAGGAAGACGCTACTCAGCTGACTATAATGTCATAATTCTGATACCGCGGGCCGCGGTGCCTTCCCCACGGCCACGCCCGCACGCCATTCGATCTTTTTTTGGACGACTTTTGCTTTTAGGAGCGCACGATAAAACCGCACCGCGTCCCTGTTGCGAAATATCGAGGCCCCGCATCGCCGGGTCAGACAAAAGGCGGGAAATCCGCTCGTTCCCGACCCGGATCCGGCCGGACCTGGAACACGCCAGCGGACACCTCCTCTGAGGCGTCCCACATCCGTCGTGCCCACCCTGAGTCCGGCCAGCGCGTACCCGCCGACCACTGCACGCCCTCGAGATTCGCGCGGTCGAGCTGGGCACCGATGAGACTGGCCCCGTCCAAGCGGGCGTCAACAAGGGCCGCGCTGGTGAGGTTCGCCCCGTCCAACCGGGCATCGACGAGGGCCGCCCTGTCCAGTTGGGCACCGGACAGGTCCGCCCCGGCCAACACCGTATCGGTAAGATCCGCCCCAGCCAGCTGAGCACCAGACAGATCAGCCCCGTGCAGGCGGGCACCGGACAGATCCGCCCCAGCCAGCACCGTATCGGTAAGATCCGCCCCAGCCAGCTGAGCACCAGACAGATCAGCCCCGTGCAGGCGGGCGCCACACAGGTCCGCGCCGACCAGCACCGTATCGGTAAGATCCGCCCCAGCCAGCTGGGCACCAGACAGATCAGCCCCAGCAAGCACGGTATCGGACAAGTCAGCACCGGCTAACAGCGCACCGCACAGGTCCGCCCCAGCCAGCACCGTATCGGACAAATCAGCCCCAAACAACACAGTATCGGACAGGTTTGCTCCGGCTAGCTGGGCACCGGACAGATCCGCGTCAAACAGGCGGGCGCCGCACAGGTCCACCCCGGCTAGCTGGGCACCGGTGGCGTTAAGCGCGATCAGATCGGCCAGGTCCGTGGGCGGTTTCGCCACGTCTGGAGAACGGGCCTGGAGCTGGCGGATGAGAGCAGCGGAGGCATGGACGGAGCCCGTACCATCATCCTGCTGGCGATCATCCCCACTGGCCTGCCCACTGACGGTCCGAGCCATGCGCACGACGGCTTCCACTTCACGGCTGGGGAACGCCTCCGCAAGGACCCGCTCAGCCCGTTCCTTGTAGCCGGCATCGCGATAACCGACATCGCGCAGGAGCCGAAGGAGCGATCGCGCCGCGTCCACGGCATCGTCGGGATCGCTGGGGTGAATCATCCTGTTGTACAGATCAACGATCTGTCGGAACAGCTGGACCCGAGTGGACGGGCTACGTCGACATCGTTCACGGGCTCCCAGCGTGCCCAGCAAGGACCGCTCGCTCAACGCGTCGAACCGGCCGTTATTGCTGTCGTGCACAAGTAGCCACCTCTCTCACGGAGTCGCCGCTCCGCTGGTGAGCGGACATCGTTTGCGGTCCCCCCGCTGTCGTTGCGTCGAACTCTGCGCCATATCGAGACTGCCGATCGCTGGTTGCATACCGGTGGTGACAAGGTTGCAGATACTGTTCGCCCGGCTTCCGCCGATCCGCAACCAATCCACGACCCGAGTCTGAAATGGTTAGCCCCGCCAGGGCCGCTGGCTTTCCCGCCAGAGCGGCTTCGCACGGCCGGCGTCCCTGCCGCTTCGGGTGTGCCTCGCAGATGACAGCCTCCCTGGACGGCGAGTGCCTCCCGGCTTCAGCACACGTCCGGCGCTGTCGCCATGAGCGCCTTACCGGCGGGCCAGGGGATGCCGGACGGAGTGGTCGAAACGCCGGAATCCGGGCCGACGGCCGGTAAGGATATGACGGTGATGTGTCGGTGATGTGTCGGTAAGGATGTGGCGCATGCCCAGGGGCCGCTGGATGATCGGTGTGTTGGTGGAGCTCGCCGGTCTGGGACTCATCGCCGGTGGTGTTATCCAGGCGGCCTCGGCCACGCACAGGCATGTCGCTACCGCCGCTGAACTCGGGGTGTACGACGGGCGGCTGACCAGGGGCGTGCTCCTGGTGGCCGGCGGGGTGTTCATATGCATGGCCAGCGGCCAGATCCGTCGGGCCGCGCCCTGTTGGCGGAGGTTGAGCCGGCTCGGCCGGGTCCTGTTCATCGGCGGATACCTGCTCGCCGCCACCGGTTTGGCCGTCATCACGCAGCATGACTCCGTCAGAAGCTTCTACGTCGGCTTCGGCCTCCAGGTGATCGGTGCGGTCGCGGTGGGAATCGGCGGGAACACGGCACGACCGGGCCTTGACCCGCCGTCACCTCACGGGTGCTCTGGCCATTGAGGACAGGTACGCCGGTAGGGCTCACCGGACAGGTAGCGGCTCCATTCCGTTCGGGTGAGGTTGCGCCCCGCGATACGGCAGGCAACCATCGCCCAGGTCTCGGTGCTGACGTCCCAGATCTGGACAGCCCCCTCGGACGTGCCGGTCAACACGGTGACGCCGTCCAGGCTGCGCGCGAGGGAGTATCCGCCGCGCGGCTGCGGCATGGCTACGCCTATCGGCGCAAGGGTGACGGCATCCCATAGATGTGCGCTGCCGTTCCCACCGATGTCGCTTGTCGTCATCACGACGCTGCCATCGCGGAGGAACTCGACCCCGCCGCTGCTTGGTGTCTGCAATGTCCGCCGTAAGGTCCCCGTCCTCGCGTCGCGGAACTCGACGACACCGACCGCTACCGTTCCATAGCCGATCGCGATCGTTGCGTTGTCCGGTGAGAACGCCAACGCTGGGGCGTCAGCGGTGGCCTCCAGCACCTGCGACCACACCGGGCTGCCGGTGGCGGTGTCGAACAGGGTGACGATGCGGCCCGGGAGATCCTCGACAGCAAGCCAGCGCCCGTCGTGGCTGTAGAAGGGGTACAAACCATCCGGGACGCCCGGATGAGCCACGCCCGCCGTGGCAAGCTTCCCCACGAGATGCGGCTGTCTGGGGTCATGGACGTCCCACAGCAGGACGGAACCGCCAGCAGCCACCGCGACCCGCCCTCCCGCCGGGCTCCATGCGATAGCGGAGAAGCTTCCGGCTGGTTGGGAGCCGGCAAGAACTGCCAGGTCGGCCCCGCTGGCCCGCTCCCACAACCGGAGCGTCCCATCCTGGCCCGGCGCAGCGAGCAACGCCCCGTCCGGGCTGAACACGACGGGGGCCGCAACGGCGCCGTCGAGTAATCGGCCCTCGGAGCGGCCGGTGGCCGCGTCCCACAGCAGAACCTGTCGATCATCAATACCTTGAGTAACGATTTTGGTATCACCGGGCAAGAAGGTGCCCGTGACCCGGCCGGTATGTCCTTGCAGGGTCCTGCCCAGCGGTGACGTGGCGCTGTCCAGGCGCCAGATATCGACCTCAGCCACGCCACTGGCGATCAGTCGTCCATCGGGCAAGAAGGCGGTCGAGGTGGTCGCACGCTCGTGGAGTGGCAGGACCGCGACCTGCTGGCCCGAAGGTATGTCGAACACCCGGATGAAGCTGGCTCCGTCATTGAGCGCGAGGCGGCGCCCGTCGTTACTGATCAGCATGCCGGCGAAGGCCGCTGTGAAGCCGGTCAGCGGCGCTTGGCGCAGCTGACCGCTGCGGACATCCCACAGCATCACGCGGTCACCAAGAGTAGTAGGCAGCGTGACAGCATCGGAGGCGAAGAAGCCAGGTGCCCCGGGAAGATCCCACAAGACCGTCCCGGAATGGGCATCCCATATCCGTGTCGACGAGCCGCCGAAGATCCCAGCGGCCAGCCGGCTCCCGTCCGCATTGATCATGACCATTGGGATGTCGCCAGGTTTCGCCGGGAAGTGCAGCGGCGCCCCGATCTGCCGCGGTGTGTCAGGGGCCGAGCGATCCCACAGCGCGATCTGCCCATTGTCGTCGATCACAAAAAGCCGGGAGGGGTCAGTCGGATCGAACTGTCCGTAGGCAAGCCCGTTGCCGGCCCGGATCGGCGCTCCGACCTGCTCACCGCTGATGACATCCCAGATGACCACGGTTCCGTCGTTCCCGCCGACGGCAAGCAGCGTCGCGTCCGCATTGAAGAGTGCGAGTTCGCGGCTGGTGTGCCAGCGCAGTGTGCGCTGGACCTGGCCGGTACGCAGGTCCCACAGCCGGACCGTGCCGTCCCGTCGCGGCTCGGCGAGCAGCCGCCCGTCCCAGCTCACCGACGGGGGGACCAGCGGCAGCAGGTTGGGCGCATCGAAACGAATGACCCGGTCGAGGCTGGCAGGGGTGTGAACGAGCGCGGTCTGCAGGCCGGCTTCGGTGTCCCGGGATGGCTGGAGCCGGTAGCTCTCCACGCCGAGCAGCAGCGCCAGATCAACCTGGTCAGCGCCGAGGCTGGCGGCCACCGTCGCCAGCTGGGCGGCCTGCGCCGACCTGGTGGCGACGTGGGCCAGCCGCGCCTGGCGGTCCGCCGTGCTTCGCTGCATGACCGCCAGACCCGTGCTGACCAACGCGACCACGAGCAACGCGGCCAGCACGGAGGCCAGCGAGCGCAGCCGCCGGGCGGCTCGCCGGGCGTCGTGCAGCGCATGTTCCTCCGCGGCTGTGGATGCCGCGAGGAATGACTGTTCCAGTGGGTTGGCGTCATCCGGATAGGCGTCCGCCCATTCCTTGGCGGCCTGTAGCCGGGCATCGCGGTAGAGGTCGCCCGGAGCATGACCGGCCGCTACCCAGGCGCTGGCGCTCTCGGTGAGGTGGCGGTGCACCCGGTGGCCGTCGCGGTCGGCCTCCAGCCAGGTCCGCAGCCTGGGCCATTCCCGCAACAGCGCCTCGTGCGCGACCTCCACCGTGTCGTCGGCCGCGATGACCAGCCGTCGCCCGATCAAGGCGGTGAGCACGGCCTCCGCCTGTTCGCTGCCAGCCAGCTCGGACCGCGGCGCGCGGCGTCGCAGGTCGGCTCCGTCCTCACCAGGAGTGGCGAGCCGGAGGAACAGGCGGCGGAGAATCGCCCGGCCCTCGTCATCGAGGCTGTCATAGACGCCGTCGGCGAGCCGGGTGATCGCCCCGGCGACACCGCCCGCCTCGCGGTAGGCGGCGACACGAAGTGTCTGGCCGTCCCGGCGCTCCCAGGTCGCCAACAGTGCGGTGGACAGCAGCGGCAGTGCCCCGGGCTCCTGCCGTGCGTCGGCCAGGACCGCGTCTGTGAACCCTTCCTCGAGTTCCAGCCCGGCAACCCGGGCGGGTTTCTCAATCGCCTGCCGCAGCCCGCCCACAGCCATCGGACCGACGAGGACGGTGTTGTCGCCAATAAGGCGGGCGAGCGCGGGATGACGGGCGAACCGGCCGTAGCAGTCGGCACGCACGGTGAGAACGACGCGAAAGCGCCCGTCAGCGCGTTCGAGTGCGCCGACCAGACGGTCGATCAGTTCCTCCCGGCCCTCCTGCGTCCACATGGTGATTGCTTCCTCGAACTGGTCCAAGACGACAAGCTCGTTCCCCCTGCTGCCGCTGTCGAGGTCCAGCGCGGTCGGGTCTGTGGTGCCGGTCCGCAGCAACCGGATCCGCCACCGGTCGCTGCCCGGCAGCACACCCGATCGCAGCGCCGGCACCAACCCGGCCCGCACCACCGACGACTTCCCGCTGCCTGACGGGCCCACCACGGCCAGCAGCGGCGTGGCAATGCAGCGGGTCACCAACTGCCCGACAAGCCGTTCCCGCCCGAAGAAGTACGGGGCGTCCTGTTCGTCGAAGCGCGCCAGCCCCTTGTACGGGCAGACGACGGTCTCTGTCTCACCAGCCGGGCGGGCGCAGACGACCGGCGAGACGGCATGGCGAGTCCTCGCCCGCTGCAGATCCAGAACCTCAGCGACCATCGCCTGCTCAGCCGCGACCAGGTCCAGGCGGCCTGTCGCCACCCGCACGGCTGTCTTGCCGACCCGCTCACCGGCGCGGGCAACCGCCCAGCCAGCCGCATCCTCGTGGACCCGCGCCGGGATTCCGCCGGAGGACACGGCCACCGCCTCGGCCGCCACCGGCAGGTCCTCATCGCTCACGTAGCCGGCCACGATCGCACTGATCTGATCGACCCCAAGCGGGCCAAGCCGCAGGACGCGCTCCGCGTCACCGGACGCACCGGACGCACCGGACGCACCGGACGCACCGGACCAGCCTTCCGCCCGCTCGTCGCGTGGTCTGGCTGTGACGACGATGAGCACCGGCAACCGCACGGCCGCGGCCGCCAATCGCTCCACCTCCCGCGGGTCCATCCCCGCCGGGTCGTCGATGACGACCAGTACCGGGCGCTCCGCCGTGGAGCCCGCGAGCGTCTCGGTCTCCACCGATCCGACGACGAGCACAGCGCCGCGGCCACCCACCCGGCGAGCGAACTCCGCGACGAGCCGGCTGGCACCCATCCCCGGTTCGCCCTCGACGATGACGGCTCCCCCCGCGTCGTCGAGGGCATGCCCCCACATCTGTTCCAACCAGTGCAGTTCCACATCCCGCCCGAGCAACGGGTTGCGGTCTCCGCTCAGCCCGGCCGGCAGGCCCTGCGGGTGTACGGCGTCCGGGAGCAGGCTGGGCTGCTCGGCAAGGATCGCCGCGTTCAGCGCGCGCAGTTGCTGGCTGGGCTCCACACCGATCTCGCCCACGAGCCGGGTCCGGGCCGAACGGTAGGCCTCCAGCGCTTCCGCCTGCCGCCCCGACTCGTAAAGCGCGACCATCAGCTGGCCCCAGAACCGCTCCCGCAACGGATATGCGGCCACCAGCGACTGCAGCTCGCCGACCAAGGCCGCCGCATGGCCGAGGGCAAACTCGGCGTCGAGACGGTCGGCTACCGCGGCCAGCCGCAGCTCCGCAAGCTGATCGCGTTCTGCCACCGCGAACTCGGCGTCACCCAGATCCTCGTACGCATCCCCTCGCCACAGCTCCAGCGCACGCCGGAACCGGGCAAACGCGAGCTCGGGTGCGCCGGCCAGCAGCGCCGGCCGCGCCTGCCCGACAAGCTGTTTGAAAAGTGCCGCGTCCAGGGCCGCCGTGTCGACGCGCAGGCTGTACCCCGACGGCACCGTGACCAGAACCCGCCACCCCGCTGGCGGACGGTCCAGCTCCAGCAGTCGACGCAGCCGGGCAATGTAGCTTCGCAGCGTTTTCTCCGCCGTCGGCGGCGGGGCCGCTCCCCACACCCCGTCCACCAGGCGCGACACCGAGACAGCCCGGTTACGCTCGGACAGCAGCAGGCCAAGGAGTGTCCGCTCCCGCGGGCCTCGCAACGGCAGCGGCTGACCGTCCCGGCGGACCTCCAGCGGCCCCAGTACCCCGAACCACAGGCCGGGCGAGGCACCGCCGACGACCTCGCCAGCAGGCTCACACGCTGGAGCCGCCAGCCCGCCAGCACCCTTGCCGGCCATGTCGGTTATCCCCTTCGCCATCGGAGCCCTGCCCGACCTGCCCGACGACGCCGGCTGGTTGTCCGAGACTGTTGTGTTGACGAAGTCCGCTGTCTCCGCGGCCGGCCAGACATGATCAAAAGATGCGTCGGTGTCCCGCCCGTCCACCGCGTCCAGCCTCCGAGTTCACGGGATTCCAGCCCTCGACAGAAATGATCATGCTGGCGCCACGCTGGTATCTGTACCGAGCGCTGTCCGGCCCGGACGTGGGAGAACTGCTCGCGGAACACGGACTGGCCGCTGACCATGTGACCGGCTACCGGTGCGCGCGGTGGTTCATCCCACCATCGACCGAAGCAGCCCGACCGTGCCGGTAGACGCCAGGGAAGCATCGGTCCGTCGGCGGACCGGATCCCAGCGCAGCGGGCTGGGATCCCGGCTGCCACCGCCGCACAGGCTGAAGAAACACCTCCGCCGCACAGCGAGGATCGGTTCCCAGCATGGGAACGTGCGGACCCACCGCGGCCACTGCAAACTCGGTATCGATACCAACCCCCGTCTACGGCTGACGGTCACCTCCGCCGAGCCCACCTTGGTCAGCTGGTCAGCAGGACCCACCGCGTCGATCCGACGGCCGCGGCAGGACTCCGCCGGGAAAAGCGAAACCCCACGCCCACAGCGGACGGTCGCGCCCCGCGCCCGCTCACGGACAGGAGGCCATAAGCAAGTCGATGATCGACAATCAAGGGAACCAGCCTCATCGCCCGACGAAAAATCCAGGTCGGCGCGGTGCTTTCACGGAGCCCCACGTCGAAGCCGGTTTCGGCCGCCTCGTACCCCTGCTGTTCATGCCTTCATGGTCACCCAGCCCGGCCTTGTCCGCCATCTCCACATGGAGATCTCTTTACCGAGACCTCCGTTTGGCGCTACCTGACGCTGTCGGCCTGGTGCACGATGCCGGGCGTGGCGGAACAGAGCAGCGAGACCGTGTGGGACTTCACGTCGGTGTTGCGGGAGGACCGGCTGTCGCCGGAAATCGACACCACAATTGCACATCCAGCCCGCCGGTATGACTACTGGCTCGGCGGCAAGGACAACTTCCTACCCGACCGGGAGTCCGGAGATGCCATCGCCGCAGCATTTCCTACCATCCGGATCGCGGCCCTCGAGAACCGCCGATTCCTGGGAAGGGCCGTACAGTTCCTGGCTGAGGAGGCGGGTATCCGACAGTTTCTTGACATCGGCACCGGTATCCCGACCGCGAACAACACGCACGAGGTCGCCCAGGCGATCGCCCCCGAGTCACGCGTCGTGTACGTCGACAACGACCCGATCGTGCTTGCCCACGCCCGTGCCCTGCTGACCTCCGACCATCGCGGCGCCACCGCCTATCTGAACGCGGACCTCCGGAACCCCGAGAAGATCCTGAGTCATCCGGATCTCCAGCGGACGCTGGACCTGTCTCGCCCGGTAGCGCTGATGCTGATCGCGGTCCTGCACTTCGTCCCCGATGCCGATGATCCGTACGGCGCCGTGTCCCGGCTGCTGGCGGCCCTGCCGTCCGGCAGCTATCTGGCCATCTCCCACGTGACGAGGGATTTCATGTCGCCGGGGACCGCCGCAAGCGTCGACGATGTCATCGCCACAACCCGGGTAACGTTTCAGATGAGGAACCGAGCGGAGGTCGCCCGGTTCCTCGGCGGGCTCGAACTGATATCTCCGGGTATTGCGGCCCTGCCTGCCTGGCGAGCCGAGAACGAACCACAGCCTCGTCCGTCCGCCGCGGACACGGCAGCCTACGGTGCAGTGGCCCGCGTTCCGTAGACATCAGAAGCCATCGGACGGCAGCCCGCGGGCGACGGCCATCGCCGGGTATGCTCACCGCCGCCGCTTACCTCGGGTACCGTCAAACTGGAATCGGAAGTCCGGAACTGACTGGAGCCATCGTTCACAGTGCGCTTTGCCACGGCGGCCTTCGCTACCGATCTGGTGGCTGGTCAGAATCAGTATCTGTTCGCCATCCCCGCCGCACGCGGGATGCGCGGGCGGACACATTCGCCCGCGACATGACAGCGCGTTTCAACAGAGTTGGCCACCGCCGTGGCGGCCAGGAAGAGCACGGCATCTTCTCAACGACGCTGACATCAAGGATGTCATGACCGCTGGGTCCGGACGCCCCGCCACTGATCTACCAGTGGAGCCCACGAAATGCTGTGGTTTGCTGCTCTGACGGAGCATAAGGTGGTCAGAAAGCTCGGGGAAAAGATGATCGAGACGGTGTTCCGAAGTGCGGATCTGCCCGCGGGAGAACGGTTTGATGCCTGGCGTGCGATGGCCCACTGGGCCACTGCCCCGCTGGAGTTTCGCAGCGACCACGAGGAAGACTTCCCAGCGACCTTGCGCCTGCTGGAACTCGGTGCTGTGGACATGTTCACAGCATCTTTTCCGTCGTTACAGGTACTTCGGACCCCAAAACTGATCAAACAGTCCGATACCGAGCAGTACGAGATGGGCTTTCTCCTCCGCGGGAACGCGAGGCTTTCCCAGCTGGGCCGGGACGTCACGGTCGCCACGCGCGAGCTGGTCCTCTATAATACCTGGCGCCCTTTCGATATCTGGATAGGTTCCGGCCGCCACGACATGGCCACAACAGTAGCGATCCGTGTTCCTCGAGCGCTGCTGCCGCTGCCCTCAGCCGCGACCGATCAGCTGATCGCCCGGCGGATATCGGGCAGCACGGGGATCGGTGCCCTCCTCGTGGGACTCGTCACCAACATGATCGCGAACACGAGCCCTTACCAGCCCAGCGACGCACCCCGGCTGGGAACCGTCCTGCTCGACCTACTGACCGCGCTGCTTGCCCATGAAGTTGATGCCGACCGCTTTTTACCATCAGACACCCGCCAGCGAACGCTCGCCTTGCGTATTCGATCATTCATCCAGCAGCGGCTGGGCGAAGCTCAGCTGACCCCAAGCAGCATCGCCGCGGCCCACCACATCTCTACCAGCCAGTTGCATCGCATTTTCCAGCAACAGGACCTCACCGTCTCCGCTTGGATCCGCAGCGAACGCCTAAAGCGCTGTCGCCACGATCTCACCGACCCCGCGCTGCACGCAACACCCATCCACGTCATCGCCGCCCGCTGGGGGTTCTCCTATCCCGCCGACTTCAGCCGCGCTTTCCGCGCCGCTTACGGCATCTCACCCCGTGACTATCGTCACACAGCGCTCCACAACTCAATCGATGAGACGCACCGTTAAGAAATCAGCGACGCTATGCTAACGCCTTCCAGCCGGGTAAACTGGCATCCTGGCCTGAAGCACGCTCTGTAGTCTTGAGCTACCCATGTAGATGACATCGACACATGAATAAATCATGACCGGGTCGGTCATAGCCCGCTATTTTCGTGGTTGTGAGGTTCCACCATGCCCGACGATGACACCGACAGTCGAACGTTTGCTTTGATCACGGAGGTGAACGAGGAGATTGAACAGAAGATTGCCGCGCACGCGTCCACGAGCCTGCGCATCCTGCTCGATGTCATCGCCGCTAGTCAGGCAGCTGTCACCCAAGGCGACATGACCACGCTGAGCGCCCAGCCCGGGCAACTGCACCGGGCACGTGAGGCGCTGCAGGCAGCCCTTGTCAACACCAACCTCCTGCTAGAACAAGAGCGACGAAGAACGGGTCGTCCTGGCCCCGAGCTCTCGGCCACCGGCGGTGTCGAATGCACCGCGCTACAAGCCCTCGCATGGAGGCCCTCCGGCAGTAGGGCGTTCGATCAGACAGCGGCGTCCGGGTGGCTGGATCGCGAGCCGGACAACCCTATTACCGGAGCCTCTTAGAGAGCATTCGTTCATTTTGTGATGTTTCAGTCAGGTTTCTGGCGATGGTGAGGCGGGGCAGAGTCGAACCATCCCCCGTCAGAGCCGCCTCGGGCGGTGCAGACGACGGCGCAGGTGAGTCGATACCCCACCTCGCCGTTCCCGAATCCTGGCAATTGCCGCGTACCGGATCCGACAAACTTCGCCTAATCTGAACGAGATACGCTCTTAGAGCACTCGGCGGACACCTCGGCGGACAGCCCCACGGGTGGCGGCGGTTCCGTCCCGTGACTGGGAACCGGCCGGGCCGGGGACGAATCAGGCGGGGTTCCGAACTGATCGGACATCATGAAATCTCCCCAGGACGAAAATCTAACCTGAATTCGCTCAGAACGTCGGCAATAGCCGCAATAGCTGATATTATCACGCGGCGCGGTGGGACCGAGGCACGCGCCTCGCGGTGCCGCGTCCCCTGTTAGCGGGCGGGCGTGGAACGTATGTCGACCAGGACGCCAGCCACGCGTCCAGCCCTGGCCTTCTTCACCGTCTCTATCTGGAGATCTCCTTATCGAGACCTCCGTTTGGAGCTACTCGGTGCTGTCGGTCCTGGCGCAGGCTCCTTGCTGTGACGCGGACGCTCGACCTGCGGAAAGCAGGGTGCCGCTGACCGTGTAAGCCGACAGCCCGCGGTGCCCGCTCCGGGCAGTACCAGCGGCACCCGGAAGGCTCCCGAACACCTTCCCGGCCACAGCTGTGATGGGAGATTCTCTTTTCTCGCGCGTGGCTGCCCGCCTACCTCATACGATCACTTCGCCAACCAGGTCAGCGGCCGGCTATGTGACGTCCGGGCCGCCGGCCGCAGGCAACGCGGGTTGATCATCACTTCCCATCATCGAATGCACACGGCAGGCTATCCCCCCGATGACATCGTGGGGATCATCGGTAGGGACGCACAACCCGCGCCGTGCAAGACCTCCTGTACCGCCATGGCACAACGCTGAAGGGATGGGACGGGCCATGACTACCGATCACGACGACATGGACCGGCTCCCGGCCGCGTTCCCCCTCGATGACGACCTTATCCGCTGGGCACAGGCCCGTTCTCCCGACATACTCGCCGCCGAGCCGGATGCCCGCGCCGCCGCGAGAGCGCCGGTGAACCCGGCTGACCGTGACTTCACCGGCGCCCGCTTGGACGGGGCGGACCTCACCGGCGCCGACCTGCGCGGGGCGGACCTCACCGGCGCCGTGCTGTCCTGGGCGACCCTCACCGGCGCCCGGTTGGACGGGGCGGACCTCACCGGCGCATGGCTGGACGGGGCGGACCTCACCGGCGCCGTGCTGTCCTGGGCGACCCTCACCCACGCCGGGCTGGTCGGGGCGGACCTCACCGGCGCCGACCTGCGCGAGGCGAATCTGCGCGGGGCGGACCTCGCCAACGCCTGGCTGGGCGGGGCTGACCTCACCGGGACGCTGTGGTCGAGGGACACCCGCTGGCCGGACGCCGAGTGGGCATGGCGGATACGTGACTCCTCGGACGAGGTATCCACCGGCCTGTTCCGGGTCCGGCCGGATTCGGGCCGGGATCACGAAGCCTCGCTGTCCCCTGTCTGACGCGGCGCGTTCCCGGCCACCCGGGCAAAACAACCACAAAGCCTCCGGCCATAACCGGAAGCAACGTTCCGGAAGCCCGCGGGCGCGGTTCCGGAAGCCCGCGGGCGTGCTTCGTCAGGATTCTTCCCGCGTGGGGTGGCAGCGGTTGCCGCTCGCTACAGCGTGCGCACCAGGCGATCGGCGAGGATGCGCGTGAAGCGAGACGGATCGCCGAGTTCTCCGCCTTCGGCCAGCAACGCCATTCCATACAGCAATTCCGCTGTCTCCGTGAGAACGTCGGATTCCGCTTCCCGCTCGTGTGCCTTTCGCAGCCCCGTTACCAGGGGGTGCGTGGGATTGAGTTCCAGAATACGTTTGGGATGCGGCACCTCCTGCCCCATCGTGCGGTACATCTTCTCCAGGGTCGGTGTGATGTCGTGCGTGTCACCCACGATGCAGGCTGGCGACGTGGTGAGACGTGCGGACAGGCGGACCTCCTTCACCTCTTCCCGCAGCTTCGTCGCCATCCAGGACAGCAACGCGGCGAACGCCTGCTGCTGTTGTTCCCGGTCGGGTTCGGCGCTCTTCTTCTCATCTTCGGTGTCGAGGTCGACCTGGCCCTTGGCGATCGACTGCAGTGGTTTGCCGTCGAACTGCGCGACCCGTTCGACCCATACTTCATCGACCGGATCCGTCAAGACCAGAACCTCGTAACCCCTGGCGCGAAAGGCCTCCATGTGCGGTGATCTTTCGATCATCAACCGAGAATCGCCGGTCATGTAGTAGATGTCGTTCTGGCCGTCCTTCATGCGGTCGACGTACTGCCGCAGGGTGGTTGGCTGGTCCGGGTCGTGTGTCGAGACGACAGAAACGATCTCGAGTATCGCCTCTCGGTTCTCGACATCGTCGAGAAGGCCCTCCTTCACGGCACGACCGAACTCGTTCCAGAAGGCCCGATAGCGCTCGGCCTCGTTGGCCTGCATGTGCTTGACCGTCGCGAGCACCTTCTTGACCAGCCGGCGGCGTACCAGCTGGATCTGGCGATCCTGCTGGAGGATCTCACGCGAGATGTTGAGCGACAGATCATGCGCATCGACGACACCCTTGATGAAGCGGAGGTAACTCGGCATGAGCGCCTGGCAGTCGTCCATGATGAAAACACGCTTCACATACAGCTGAATTCCCTGCTTACCCTCCCGCATGAACAGGTCAAACGGCGCGCGGGACGGGATGAACAACAGCGCCTCGTACTCGAAGTGCCCTTCGCCCTTCATATGAATGGTCTCGAGTGGATCGGTCCAGTCGTGGCTGACATGCTTGTAGAACTCGTTGTACTCAGCCTGGTCGACATCATCTCGTGAGCGCGCCCACAACGCCTTCATGGAGTTGAGCTGCTGGATTTCGATCGTCGTCGTGTCATCTTCGCCGGTCCGTTCGGCAGCCATCCGGATGGGCCACGAGATGAAATCAGAATACCGCTTTACGATCTCCCGAATCTTCCACTCGGCGGTGTAGTCGAAAAGACGGTCCTCGCTGTCCTCAGGTTTCAGGTGCACGGTTACCGCAGTGCCCTGCGGTGCGTCGTCGACCGACTCGATGACATATGTGCCCTCGCCGCTCGACTCCCACCGGGTGCCAACGCTTTCACCGGCTCGACGGGTCAGCAGCGTGACCTTGTCCGCCACCATGAAGGTGGCGTAAAAACCGACACCAAACTGTCCGATAAGATCGTACGACGCCGCGGCGTCCTTCGACTCCTTCATCTTCCGGAGCAGCTCGGCCGTTCCGGATTTGGCGATAGTACCGATGAGCTGGATGACATCGTCACGGGACATGCCGATGCCGTTGTCGCGCACGGTCAGGGTACGCTGTTCCTGGTCGGCCTCAATATCAATACGCAAGTCAGATACGTCGGCCTGGAGGTCGTTGTTGACCAACGACTCGAGTCGCAGTTTGTCGAGGGCATCAGATGCGTTGGATATCAGCTCACGCAAGAAGATATCTTTGTTGGAGTAGATCGAATGGACCATCAGCTGTAGCAGCTGACGCGTCTCGGCCTGGAATTCCAGCGTCTCAATCCGGTTGCTCACGGGACTCCTCTATGCGGGCACAAGGGTCGTTCGTGGAAAGGATACCGAGTGGCCGTGCGTTGATGGCTGCGGTCGCAACCCGCCAGCGCATCAGTCCTGGCGAATGCTGCCTGCCGATCGGCGGGCTGCGTGCGCGGCCGGTGGGGGCCCAGTACTCCACGTGGGGTATTGACCCGCATGTTCGCCTGTGAGATAAGAGGCTTGCGCTGGGCAGGCTGGATGGCCGTACCGCGCTGGCTTCGCCATGGCCTGGCACGCGGCACCCGCGGCCGAGGCTGCCCGGTGCGCGCGGAGAGGCCGGGAGGGAGATGGAACTCCTGATCTTGTCAAGTAGTTTTTACGACACGTGAAAAAATATCCCGAGCGACGGCTCCGACACTCGGCCAAACTCTTCGACAGATCGATCCCGCCACGATAACCAGCCCTGCGTGAATGCAGCCCAGCCAAAGCCTATGATCGGCCCGGCCAGCACCACCGAGCGTCCCGAGTATGGAGTGCCCTGTGAACGACTACATCGACAGCTACCCACCCCCCACGTTCGACACCACCAAGCCGCACTCCGCCCGCGCCTGGGACTACTGGCTGGGCGGTAAGGACAACTTCGCCGTCGACCGCGAGTTCGCGGACCGATACGCCGAAATCTTCCCAGAGATCATCGAGATTGCCCGCGCCGACCGGGCCTTCCTCGGCCGCGCGATCAGCTACCTGGCCGGTGAGGCGGGTATCCGCCAGTTCCTCGACATCGGTACCGGCCTGCCCACCGTGGACAACACCCACGAGGTCGCCCAACGGATCGCCCCGGACTCCCGCATCGTCTACGTCGACAACGACCCACTCGTGCTGGTTCATGCCCGCGCCCTGCTCAGCAGTAGTCCTGAAGGCGCCACCGCCTACATTGACGCCGATATGCGCAGCCCCCAGAAGATCCTCAACATCGCCGACCAAACCCTGGACTTCACCCAGCCCATCGCGCTCAGCCTCTTAGGGATCATGGGGACCATCGCCGACCTCGATGAGGCACATGCGATTGTGAAGGAATTCATGAACGCCCTGCCCTCGGGCAGCTATCTGGCCGTCAACGACGGTACCGATGTCCTCATGGGCGAGGCGCGCCGCCAGGAACTCCTCCAGCTCACCCGCGAACGCCCCGGCTACGGGTACTACCACCGTCGTACCCCTGAGCAGATCGCCCGGTTCTTCACCGGCCTCGAGCTCCTCGAACCCGGGGTAGTGTCAACCCCCCTCTGGCGGCCCGCCCCCGGGAGCACCCCCACCGCGTTGGACGCGTTCTGCGGTGTCGCCCGCAAGCCCTGAATACCCCGCGGATCGCGGCGGTACCCTCAGGCAGGACGATATACGGGAGACACGATGACAGTGCAGCCGGATCGGGGGCCGGTTGCGCTCCGAATTCTACTTGGTGGCCAGCTGCGCCGGCTCCGGGAGAGCCGGGGTATCAGCCGCGAGGCGGCCGGGTACGAGATCCGAGGCTCCGAATCGAAGATCAGCCGACTGGAACTGGGGCGGGTCGGGTTCAAGGAACGTGATATCGAAGACCTGCTCACCCTCTACGGGATCGTCGACGAGGCCGGACGAGCGCCGATGCTCGCGCTGGCTCGGGAGGCCAACCAACCCGGCTGGTGGCACCGCTTCGCCGATATTCTGCCGGACTGGTTCGAGTCGTACCTGGGCCTGGAGAGCGCCGCGACACTGATCCGGACCTACGAGGTCCAGTTCATCCCAGGCCTGCTCCAGACCGAGGACTATGCCCGTAGCGTTATCATCCAGAGTAATGCCCCTGGCACCGTCTCGGCCAAGGACATCGAACGCCGAGTCGACATGCGGATGAGCCGGCAAAAGGTGCTGGACCGCCCGAATCCACCCCGGCTGTGGGCTGTGCTGGACGAAGCGGCCCTGCGGCGCCCGATCGGCACGCCCGCGGTGATGCGCACTCAGCTGGAACGGCTGATCGCGGTCTCCGAGCGACCGAACCTCGCCATCCAGGTGATGCCCTTTGCGTTCGGCGGCCACGTCGCGGAAAGCGGCGCCTTCAGCGTCCTGCGCTTCGCCGAACCAAACCTCCCGGACATAATCTACCTGGAGCATCTCACCGGCGCGGTCTACCTGGACAAGGTAGCGGACGTGAGCCGCTATGCGGAGGCCATGAATCGTCTCAGCGTCGACAGCTTGCCGCCCGACAAATCCGCCGAGCGCCTCGCCAGAATCATCGCCGAGACATAACCGGCATCGGCTCGGCCGGCAAGCGCGATGAGCCGCCGCCATCAGCTCCGCTGACGACGGTGGCTCATCGCATTCAAAGCATCAGAGCAGGAACGGGAAAAGGAAACGGGGCCAGGGCACGCACCTCGCGTCATCGCTCCCCGTCCAGCGCCGCGCGATGCACGGGTACCCCGGCTCGTCGGTCGCCACCCACCACCTCCGGTGCCTGCCTCCGCCGCCTCGCGATGCACGCACCCCAGCCCCACTCCTTGATCCACACCCCTATTGCCGGGCGCTCTGAGAGAGCGTGTGAGATCGCCATTCCGGCTCGCCGCGTCCAGGCGCCCCCTGGCCGCGTTGTCGGCCACACCGAGACAACTCATCCGGTATCGCTTCGGCCTTCCGCCTTGCCAGGGGGCGCCTGGACGCGGCTCACTGATCGAAAGCCCGATCTCACACACGCTCTTAGCTAGACGAAACCACATCGATTCCCACTGATCGGGCCATCGTCGCGACGTCACGGACGCCGGGGTATCCTGGCGGTGCCGCGGCAAGAAAACGTCGGACTTTCGCTGCCGCTGTTGGCCCGAACGGACCCATCGGAGCACCGGCCGCGATGGCCTTCGCCATCAGTTCCGCCGCGCGGTCCGGCTCCTTGTCTGCCAGCGCCAAGGCATGTGACATGGCCAGGTGGTTCCGCAACCCGGTCGGACCATTGTGGGTTACCGTCGGCGTCCACTCCGCGGCGATGCGCATGGCCGGAGCCGTCTGCCCAAGCATGGCGTAGACATCCACCGCGGTCACTGCCAGCTCGGCCTGTGACAGCCCCTGGAACGGACGCGCATGGAACGCTGGAGCGCCGTACCGATTCGCGGTCTGCCGCGCCGCGCAGAGCGAGCTACCGGCATTAACCTGATCCCCGAGCGCGGCGTAGGCTTTCGCGGAGATCGCGTGCAGCCGTGTCATCTGCAGTCCCCCCGCGACCATCCCGACCCACTTGGCACTGTGCGCAAGCGCCATCTTCGGGTTGCCGCTGGCAAGCGCTGCCGTCGCCCACGTCCCGGCGATGTGCGCGCCCAAGCCGAGATGCGCGATCTCATCCGCATGATTCGCGGCAGCCGACAACGACTGCTCCGCTTTGACGTACTTGCCCTGATCTACGAAGGACAGTCCGAGCAGCGCTCCGAACATGGCCTGGGCCTCGTGCGTGTCCCGCTCGGCCTTTGCTGAGAGCCGGCCCTGCCGTAAGCCCGCGAGAGTCCGGAGATGCACACGGATCACGTTCGCCGTGACAGCGACGTCCTGATCCATATACCGGGCCATGATGCGGTCCGCCGCGGCCTTGGCCGTGTCGATGGTGCTCATGCCGTCCATCCCGATGACGAGCCCTGCCGCGGTAAGGGCGGCGAGAGCGTCGGCATCCCTCCTGGTGATGTGCATGCCCGCACTGAGGCCCTCCTGTGTGATCTGACTTGCGGTTCCGCATCGTGAGCACGAACCTGCCTGGAGTGCGATCACAGCAACTATAAGTCATTGCATACGTGGTTGCACATGCGGCTGCACGTGCAACCCTACCAAGATCTATAATCTCGCCGTCCTCGTGACCAGCGTGCCCGAGCTGAAACCGGCCTCACCAACGGCGAGAGCCGCGAAACCCGCCGCCGCACGCCACGCGGGCCCATCCGCGTTCCGTCCCGACTCCGTTGGGTTTCAACTTTTTGCGTGTCAGCGGACATGGTAACCTCACCGTCACCATTCACATAAAAACTGTAAACGACCAATCAGCTTCAGGTATCCAACAACCACCGGTCACGACAAACCACCGCCAGGCCCGCCAGCACAGGACCGACCAGCAGGCGGCACAACGCCGATGAGCACCAGCTGGCCGGCCAGCGTGGCGCGCACACTCCCGCCGCAGCCACTGGCAGCCTGGTCGTCATGGTTTTCCGGAGAACGCCGGGTAGCCGTACGCTCGGAGGACCGACACAATGGTCGTACCCATACGCATAGCCGGGAATGGGCACGGCTACACGCGAGCCCATATCGGTACGCACCCGAAAACAGCCAGGAACGACACAGCGCGTAAACGAGGACACGGCCGAGCGTAATAGTTCACAACGAGTGTTTACAGGCATCCTGCCTTTTGGGACAGTATGCCAACATGAAGCCAACAAACAAACTCGGTAGTCTTTCTCAACGCCTGGTATTGACGCTCAGCTGTCCGAACCGGCGCGGCATCGTCGCGGCGGTGTCCGCCTTCGTCACGGATACCGGCTGCAATATCATCGAGGCCCAGCAGTACGGGGATCCCGACAGCACCCATTTCTTCCTGCGCCTGGCCGCCGACCTTGAGGAACCGCACGGCAGCCTTGACCAGATACGAGTCGCTTTCGGTACGGTCGCCGATACGTTTTCGATGGACTGGCGGATCTGGGACGCCGCCGTCCAGCCACGGATATTGATTATGGTGTCACAACACGATCACTGCCTGGCCGACCTGCTGTCGCGCCACCGCGCCGGCACCCTGCCCGTCCACATCGTCGGTATCGTCTCCAACCATCAGGACGCCACGGAACTGGCCAGCTGGCACGGCGTGCCCTTCCACCACTTA
>NZ_CAKJTP010000079.1:0-11168 GCF_917627335.1 Protofrankia sp. CiT1
GCGCTGCTCCCGGCCGCCGCGACCGCGGCGACGGCCGCCGGGACCTCGGCCGGATCCCAGCCCCGATGCTCCATCGCGGTGACCAGGGCCCGCGCGATCTCCTCGACCGCGTCGGTCTCGACCCGGCCGGCCCGCTCCCCGGCGGCGTGGTCGGGCAGGCCGAGCGCCTCGCGCAGGCCGGGCAGGGCACGGGCGTCGCCGGCCCACATCTGGCGGGCCCGCAGCATCGCCACCACCAGGTTGATCCGGGCCGGCCCGGTCGGCGTGACGCCGAGGACGTGCAGGCCGTCGCGGATCTGGGCATCCTTGATCTCGCACAGCCAGCCGTCGACGTGCAGGAGCAGCTCGTCGAACTCGCTGTCGTGCGGACGGTCGGCCAGGCCGAGGTCGTGGTCGAGCTTGGCGGCCTGCAACAGGGTCCAGATCTGGGCGCGGATCGCGGGCAGCTTCGCCGGGTCCATCGCGGCGATCTGGCTGTGCTCGTCGAGCAGCTGCTCCAGGCGGGCGATGTCGCCGTAGCTGTCGGCGCGGGCCATCGGCGGCACGAGATGCCCGACGAGGGTGGCGTGGGCGCGCCGCTTGGCCTGGGTGCCCTCACCCGGGTCGTTGATCAGAAACGGGTAGATCAGGGGCAGGTCGCCGAGTGCGGCGTCCGGCCCGCAGGAGGCGGACAGCGCCGCGTTCTTGCCGGGCAGCCACTCCAGGTTGCCGTGCTTGCCGACCTGGACGATGGCATGGGCGCCGAACTCGTCGGCCAGCCAGCGGTAGGCGGCCAGGTAGTGGTGGCTGGGCGGCAGGCCGGGGTCGTGGAAGATCGCGATCGGGTTCTCGCCGAAGCCGCGGGGCGGCTGCACCATGACCACGACGTTGCCGGCCCGCAGCGCGGCGAGGACGATCTCGCCGTCCGGGTCGCGGGAGCGGTCGACGAACAGCTCACCCGGTGGCGGCCCCCAGTGCCGAGTCATCGCCTCCCGCAGGTCGGCGGGCAGCGCGTCGAAATGCCGCCGGTAGCGGGCCGTGCTGATCCGGATCGGGTTGCGGGCCAGCTGTTCCTCGGTCAGCCAGGCCTGGTCCTGCCCTCCCGCGGCGATCAGCGCGTGGATCAGCGCGTCGCCGTCGGCCGCGGCCACCCCTGGCAGGGCGTCCGGGCCGTCGGCCGGGCCGATGTCGTAGCCGGCGTCGCGCAGCGCGGCGAGCAGCCGCACCATCGAGGCCGGGGTGTCCAGGCCGACCGCGTTGCCGATGCGGGAGTGCTTGGTCGGATACGCCGACAGCATCAGCACGACGCGGCGCCGCGCGGGCGGGATCCGCCGCAGCCGGGCGTGGCGCACCGCGATACCCGCGACCCGCGCGGCCCGTTCCGGATCGGCGACGTAGCTGGTCAGGCCGTCGGTGTCGACCTCCTTGAACGAGAACGGCACGGTGATGATCCGGCCGTCGAACTCCGGGATCGCGATCTGGGTCGCGGTGTCCAGCGGGCTCGCGCCGTCGCTGCCCGCCTGCCACTGATCCCGGGAACCGGTCAGGCACAGGGCCTGCAGGATGGGCACATCGAGTGCGGCGAGCGCGCCGACATCCCACTGCTCGTCGTCGCCGCCGGCACTGGCCGCCGCGGGGGTCGAGCCGCCCGCGGCCAGCACCGTGACGACGAGCGCGTCGGCCTGGCGCAGCGTGACCAGCAGCTCGGGCGGCGCCCCGCGCAACGACGAGCAGAAGACCGGTACCGGCAGGCCGCCCGCACGTTCGATCTCGTCGCACAGGACGCGGACGAACCCGGTGTTCCCGGCGACCTCGTGGGCCCGGTAGTACAGCACCGCGATCCGCGGGGGGCCGTCGTCGGCCCGCGGTCGCTGCGTCCGTCGCGCTGGCTCCTCCAGGAGCTGCGGCCGGCCCCACAGCGGAGTCGCCGCCGGTGGCGCGAAGCCGAGACCGGTGAGCAGGATCGCGTCCGACAGGAACGCGTACAGGTTGCGCAGGTTCGCCGGGCCCCCGTGGGCGAGGTAGGCATGCGCCTCCGCCACGATGCCGCCCGGCACGGTCGAGGACTCCATCAGCTCCGCGTCCGGTGCCTGCTCACCACCGAGGACGAGGACTGGCAGGCCGGTGGCCAGCACCGCGTTCAGCCCGTCCGCCCAGGCCCGCCGGCCACCGAGGATCCGCACCACGACGATCGAGACGCCGGTGAGCAGGGCGGGCAGGGCGGCGACCTCGACGCGGGCGGGGTTGGCCAGCCGGTAGTCGGCACCGCTGGCCCTGGCGGAGAGCAGATCTGTGTCAGACGTGGACAGCAGCAGGATCACGACGACTCCTCGCCCGGAGTCCGCGCTCCGGTTCGGCGGGTGCCGCGACGCCGGACAGTTCCTGGCTCCCACCACCCGGCAGGCGGGCGGCGGCGACAGTGGCGGGACCGCGCTGGACTCGCACCAGCTTCCTGAAACCCGGCGTCGCGATCGGCACTGGTAAGGCTGCCATATCGGACGCCTCGGCGAGGGTCCGCTCCGTACACTCGCGGCTGTGACCGGCGACCCGACCCCCGCGCGGGTGCTGCCCGACCGGTGCCCCGGTGCCCTGCGCGCGCATCAGGCCGCCGATGGCTTGCTCGCCCGGGTCCGGCTGCCGGGCGGCTTCCTGTCGGCGGAGCAGCTGCTCACCCTCGTGGCCGTGGCCGCCGCCGGTGGCGACCCCCGGCTGGAACTCACCACCCGGGCCAATGTGCAGGTACGTGCCCTGGCCGAACACGAGGTGGCGCTGTCGGCGGCCCGGCTCGCCGATGCCGGGCTGCTCCCGTCCGTGACGCACGAACGGGTGCGTAACATCATGGCCAGTCCGCTGGCGGGGCTGGACAGCCCGACTGATCTCGCCGCGGTGGTCGCCGAGCTGGATACCGAGCTGTGCGCGCGACCGGGCCTGGCGGACCTGCCAGGGCGGTTCCTGTTCGGCGTCGACGACGGGCGCGGTGACATCGCGTCCTTACACCCGGACATCACCCTCGTCCTCACGGCCCGGACGGCGTCGGTGTGCGGGTTCTCAGTGCCCCGGGCGGCTGTGGTTCCGACCGCACTCGCCTTCGCGGAGTCGTTCCTGGCCGAGCGGGCGGTCCAGAACAGCGCGGCGTGGCGGGTCGCCGAGCTGACCGGCGGGATCAGCGTGGTCGCGCGTCGCGCCCTGGCACCCGGCGGATTCGAGGTCCCGGCGGGCCGGGACGTGCTACCCCCGCGGCTGCGTCCCGCCGGGCTGGTGGAGCAGATCGACGGAGGAACAGCGCTGGTGGCGCTGGCCCCGCTCGGGCGGCTGTCATCCGCCCAGGCCACCCTGCTGGCGCGGCACGCCGGCCCCCGCGGGCTGCGGGTGACGCCCTGGCGCGGCATCGTGCTGCCTGACCTGCCCGACCCTGAGGAGTTCGCCGCGGCAGCGGCGGACCTCGGGCTCGGTGTGGACGACACGTCGCCGTGGTACTGGCTCTCGGCCTGCACCGGCACACCCGGCTGCACCAGCGCGCTGGCCGACGTCCAGACCGATGCCGCTGCCGCCGCGGGACGCTGGCCTGGCCGGCACGCACACTTCAGCGGCTGCCGGCGGCGCTGCGGCCGGCCGGCGGACACGCGGATCGACGTCATCGCGACCGATGAGGGGTACGTGTTCAGTGACGACTGACTACATCCGCGACGGAGCGGAGATCTACCGGCGTTCGTTCGCCACGATCCGGGCCGAAGCGGACCTGTCACCGTTTCCCACCGACGTGGCGCAGGTCGTGGTCCGCATGATCCACGCCTGTGGCATGGTCGATCTCATCCGCGACGTGGACTACGCACCGGGTGCCGTGGCCGCGGCGCGGGCCGCGCTGCGCGCGGGCGCCGCGATCCTGTGCGACGCGCAGATGGTGGCCAGCGGCATCACCCGGTCCCGCCTGCCAGCGGACAATCCGGTCATCTGTACGCTGCGGGACCCCCGGACGGCCGGGCTGGCCGCCGCGGCCGGCACCACCCGCTCGGCCGCGGCGGCGGAGCTGTGGGGCGAGTACCTGGACGGCGCGGTCGTCGCGATCGGCAACGCGCCGACGACCCTGTTCCGGCTGCTGGAACTGATCGCCGATGGCGCGCCCCGGCCGGCCGCGATCCTCGGCCTGCCGGTGGGCTTCATCGGTGCCGCCGAGTCCAAGCGCGCGCTCGCCGACAGCGGCCTGCCGTTCCTGACCGTGCACGGCCGGCGCGGGGGCAGCGCGTTGGCCGTCTCCGCGGTGAACGCGATCGCGAGTGAGGCGGAGTGAGCACGCTGGACGCCACGAGCACGAACCGGCGGGACGGCGGGGCCCGGGGCACCCTCTACGGGGTCGGGCTCGGGCCGGGGGACCCGGAGCTGGTGACGGTGAAGGCCGCTCGGCTGATCGCCGCGGCCGATGTGGTCGCTTACCACAGCGCGCGGCACGGCCGCTCGATCGCGCGGGCGATCGCCGAGCCTTACCTGCGGGCGGGGCAGATCGAGGAGCAGCTGGTCTACCCGGTCACCACCGAGACCACCGGCCATCCCGGCGGCTACGCGGGTGCGATGGCCGATTTCTACACCCAGGCGGCCGACCGGCTCGCGGCTCATCTCGACGCCGGCCGTGACGTGGTGCTGCTCGCCGAGGGCGACCCGCTGTTCTTCAGCTCCTACATGCACATGCACAAACGTCTTGCCAGCCGGTTCGACGCCGTGATCGTGCCGGGGGTCACCTCGGTCAGCGCAGCCGCGTCCGCGACGGGTGTCCCGCTGGTCGAGGGCGACGAGGTGCTGACCGTGCTGCCCGGCACGCTGCCGGGCAGCGAGCTCGCCCGCCGCCTGCGGGACACCGATGCGGCGGCCATCCTCAAGGTCAGCCGCCACTTCGCGGACATCCGCGATGCGGTGAGGCAGGCAGGCCGCCTCGATGACGCCTACTACGTGGAACGGGCCTCCACCACCGTCCAGCGGATGCTCCCGCTGGACGAGGTGAGTTCGGGCAAAGTTCCCTACATGGCGATGGTGGTGGTGCCCGGGGCCCAGGCATCCGCACCAGCACCCGCCAGATCGGCATCCACGGTCTCCGCGGTCTCCGCGGTCTCCACGCTCTCCACGGCGCCGGCGGGTGCTGGCTCCGCCGCGCCGGATCCGGTCGCTGCCGGCGCCCCGGGCGCGCGCACCGGGCGGGTCGACGTGGTGGGGCTGGGTCCGGGCGGCCGGGACTGGCTGACTCCGCAGGCCCATGCGGCACTGTCGGCCGCGGAGCACCTCGTCGGCTACGGCCCGTACATCGAACGGGTTCCGGCCAACCCGCGGCAGCAGCGGCACGCCTCCGACAACCGGGTCGAGGCCGAACGCGCCGAGTTCGCGCTCGACCTTGCCTGCCGGGGCCATCGGGTCGCGGTCGTCTCCTCCGGCGACCCCGGGGTCTTCGCGATGGCGAGTGCTGTGCTGGAGGCCGCCGCCCAGCCCCGCTACACCACCGTGGCGGTCGCTGTCCTTCCCGGCATCACCGCCGCGCAGGCGGTCGCCGCCGCCGTCGGCGCGCCCCTCGGCCACGACTTCGCCACCATCTCGCTGTCCGACCGCCTCAAGCCGTGGGCGGTGATCGGCCGGCGGCTGGAGGCCCTGGCCCGCGCCGATCTGGTGATCGCGATCTACAACCCGGCGTCCCGGGCGCGGCGCCACCAGCTCGACGAGGCCCGTGACCTGCTGCTGCGCCACCGCGACGCCGGCACCCCGGTGATTGTCGGCCGGGCTGTCGGCACCGCGGAGCAGGCTGTCTGGGTCACCACGCTGGCGGATCTCGACACCGGCTCGATCGACATGCGCTGCCTGGTGATCGTCGGATCGTCGCAGACCCAGGTCGGGACCGGCCCGGACGGTCGTCCCCGAGTCTTCACCCCGCGCCGTTATCCAGCAGACTGACGATCTCCGCCGCTGTGGCGGCCCAACGGACACCGGCCGGTGGGACAGGCGGATCAATCATGATCACGGGGATGGACAGGTGGCGCGCCACGGTGAGTTTGGCCGCGGTCAGCGGTCCGCCGCTGTTCTTGGTCACCAGCGCGATCACCCCGTGCTCGGTCATCAGTGCCGTCTCACCCTCGACGGTGTAGGGACCCCGGTCCAGCACCACGGTGTGCCGCGCCGGCAGTGCCTCGGTGGGCGGGTCGACCGTGCGGATGAGGTAGCCGTGCCGGCTGTCGTCGGCGTAGGCGTCCAGACCTCGCCGGCCCGTGGTGACGAACACGCATCCAGGCCCGGGAAGACCCGCCGCCGCCCGCGCCGCCTGCGTGATGTCGGGCACGTGGAGCCATCGGTCACCCGTACGAGCCGACCACCCTGGTCGACGCAACGCGAGCAGGCGGGTCCCGGTCACCGCGGCGGCCTGTGCCGCGTGCTCGGACATGATCGCCGCGAACGGGTGGGTCGCGTCCACCAGCACGTCGACGGCAGCGGCGCGCAAGTAGCCCACCAGCCCATCGACCCCGCCGAACCCACCGACGCGGACCTCACCCCGCGGCAGCGTGGGCCGGCTGATCCGGCCCGCCAGCGACGAGATCACCCGGCAACCGTCCCGGCCGTGTAAGGCGTCGGCGAGCGCGCGGGCCTCGGCGGTACCGCCCAGGATCAGTACCCTCACGCCACGACCCTAACGACGGCCGTGCGCCTGCGGCGGCCCTGCGGCGACAAGGAAGGCGGCAGGCATGCGGGAGATCCTTGTGATCGGAATCGGCGCCGGCGACCCGGAGTACATCACGATCCAGGCCATCAACGCCCTCAACGTCACGGACGTCTTCTTCGTCGTCGACAAGGGTGACGAGAAGGACAGCCTGCTCGCCCTGCGGCGGGAGATCTGCGACCGTTACATCCGCGACAGGGACTACCAGGTGGTCCGGATCCCCGAACCACCCCGGGACCGCCAGGCCGAGGCCTACACCGGAGCCGTCGAGGACTGGCACGAGCGCCGCGCGGAACTGTTCGAGGCCGCGATCAGCACCCACCTCACCGATGACGGCCGCGGAGCCTTCCTCGTCTGGGGCGACCCGGCGCTGTACGACAGCACCCTGCGCGTCATCGACCGCATCCTCGCCCGCGGCCAGGTGGAGTTCACCTACCAGGTCATCCCCGGCATCACCAGCGTGCAGGCCCTCGCCGCCCGCCACCGCATTCCGCTCAACCGCATCGGCGAACCCATCCACATCACCACCGGCCGCCGTCTCGCCCAAGGCCTGCCCGACGGCCTGGACAACGTGGTGATCATGCTTGACGCCGGGCTCGCCGCCGCCGACCTCGACGACCCCGGCCTGCACATCTACTGGGGCGCCTACCTCGGCACACCGGAGGAGGAACTGCGCTCCGGGCCGCTGGGCGACGTCGCCGAGGAGATCGCCCGGACCAAGCGGGAACTGCGTGAACGCCACGGCTGGATCATGGACACCTACCTGGTCCGCCGCGAGACCTCCTGACGAGTCCTGAGCGAGTCCTGTGGGAACCGGCCCTCAGGAACCGGCCCTGGCCCGCTGGCGAGCCGCGGAGTACAGGTGGCTGTCGTGGAATCCCTCCGTCGCCAGCACCCGCCCCACCACGATCACCGCCGTCCGCCGGATGCCGGCCGCGCGGACGGCCTCCGCGATCTCACCGAGACTGCCCCGCAGCACGACCTCGTCGGCCCGGCTCGCGTAGGCCACCACCGCCACGGGGCAGTCCGGGCCGTAGCGGGGCAGCAGGTCCGCCACCACGGCGTCGATCCGCTGTACCGACAGGTGCACCACCAGGGTCGCGCCCGAAGAGCCGAGGGTGGCCAGATCCTCACCCTCGGGCATCGGTGTCGCCCGTGCCGCGGTACGGGTCAGGATGACCGTCTGCCCGACACGGGGCACCGTCAGCTCCCGCCCCAGCGCCGCCGCGGCGGCGGCGAACGCCGGCACACCCGGAGTGATGTCATAGGGCACACCGGCGGCGTCCAGCCGGAGCGCCTGCTCGGCGACCGCGCTGAAAATCGACGGATCTCCCGAGCACAGGCGGGCGACATCGAGCCCGGCCCGGTCCGCGGCGATGAGCTCGGCCACGATCTCGTCCACGGTCAGCTCGGCGGTGTCCACCAGCCGCGCGCCGGCCGGACAGAGGGCAAGGACGTCCTCCGGCACCAGGCTGCCCGCGTACAGGCACACCGGTGAGGATGCCAGCAGGCGCTGTGCGCGCACCGTCAGCAGATCCGCGGCACCCGGCCCCGCACCGATGAAATGGATCGTCATCCTCGTTCCTCCCACCAGCTCCACTGCGTCACCGGCATCGCGGGCCGCCATCCCGTGAAGCCACCGACCGGCCCGGCCCGCTGGATCCCGATCCGGGTCAGGGTGCCGCCCACCTTGGCGTGCCAGCCCGCCAACGTCGCCTCCGACTCCACCGTCACGGCGTTGGCGACCAGGCGCCCGCCCGGAGCGAGGGCGGCCATGCACGCCTCGACCACGCCGCCTTCGGTGATGCCTCCGCCGATGAACACCGCGTCCGGTGCGGGCAGACCAGCCAACGCCTCCGGCGCGCGGCCTGCCACCACCCGCAACGCGGGCACCCCCAGCTGCTCGGCATTGCGGGAGATCCGCGAGCGGCGATCTTCCCGCGGCTCGACCGCGACCGCGCGACAGGCCGGATGACTACGCATCCACTCGATCCCCACGCTGCCCGACCCGGCTCCGACATCCCACAGCAGCCGCCCGGGGACCGGCATCAGGGCGGCGAGCACCATCGCTCGGACCTCCCACTTGGTGATCTGTCCGTCATGCTCGAACGCCTCGTCGGGCAGACCGGGGGACCGGGCCAGCAGGACAGCCCCTGCCCCGGCACGGCATTCGATTGCGACGATCGCCAGTGGATCATGAGCGGTGCCCGTCCATTCCTGTGCGACACCGGACACAAGCCGCTCATCCGGGCCCCCCAGCCGGGTCAGCGCGGTCACGGTACTCGGCCCGAAGCCCCGCCCTACCAGCAGCGCACACACCGCGTCGGCCAGGTCCGGCTCCGCCGCCAGCACCAGGACCCGACGACCCGGCTGGACCGCGGGATGCAGCACCGCCAGCGGGCGCCCGACGGTGCTGACGATTTCGACATCCTGTACCGGCCACCCCAGGCGAGCGCACGCCAGCGACACCGACGACAGCGTGGGCAGCACCCGCACCCTCTCCGGCCCCAGCAGACCGACCAGCGCCGAGCCGATCCCGAAGAACATCGGATCGCCACTCGCCAACACGGCGAGGCGGAGGTGCTTGTGCTCGTCCAGCAGCCTGGGCAACGCCGGCAGGAGTGGTGATGGCCACTCCACCCTTCTCGCGGTCACCGTGTCATCGAGGAGTCGCAGCTGACGACTGTTGCCCACCACCACGTCCGCGGAACACACCGCCTGCCGCGCGGTCGCCGACAGTCCCCGCCACCCGTCGGCTCCGATCCCGACCACCGTGCACCACAGCGCGTCCCACTCTGCCATGGGCTCAGTTTGCCCGATGTTGACCCGGGAGACGTAGCGCGCAAGCCCCGCCGTTTAGGGCGGGGTCAGCGCATCGGTGCTGGCCGCCGCTGCCCTTCGATGTACTCGCGCAACGCCGCGATGGGCGCTCCGCCAGCCGAGGCGGCGAAGTAGGAGGGGACCAGAAATGCCCACGCGTCGAGGCCCGGTTCACCCGGCCGGCGAACTCGGCGCGCAGCATCCGCCCATCCTCTCGGTGTTATCCGATCATCCTATCGGAGCGTCGCTACGACCATTTGACCCCGCCCACCCATTCCGGGCAGTCCCGCGCTGCACCCCGGCCCGTATCCACCAGATTTGAGCCGGTGACACGCTTACGGAGCTTTACCACTGGTTCCTCTCGTATACCGTCTGATCTCGCTCGCCGGACCCGCCCCGTCTGGCAGTCCCGAGGCGTCCCGGCTTTGTCAGTGCTGCTCCCGCCCTTCCCGGCGTCTCCCGGGTCAGACTGCGCTCAGCTCCTACCAGGCTGCTGCGACAGCCCAGCGAGAAGGCCTTGCACCTCCTTCGGTTCTCAGCGCCTCACGGCGCACTGCGGCCTCGTGTCGCACCGTGTCAGAGGCTCTAGATGTTGATCATGATGTGACCGCTTGACAGCCACACGCATCAGCCCCTCGGAACCTCGCCGGGCATATATCGCCGTCACCTCTCCATCATCCGTCGGATACGGACAGGCGCAGCCTCCGGGGAGGCTGGCGATGACGCACCCACCACGACTACGGATCAACGAACCCGGAGTAGCTGTCCCCGTCGGACTACCGGGCCGACCTGAACGGGCTCACGCACCCACGGGTCCGCGTCCAACGGCACGAACGGCCTCGACACGGCACCGGGAACGCGGGTGGGGTTCGCCGCCGTCTTCTCGGCAGACCATCGGGCTGAAAATGGGCGTGGCATACCGACCCTCCTTTCTGCATGTTCACATGCGGCTCACGTGAAGGGAGGGTCGGACCAGATGCCAGCCTGTTTTTTGGCACAGTGCTCGGCGCCCCTCTCCTTTCCCACTGTAGGGGCGGTTAAAGGGGAACTGGCTCATCCCGTCCGGCGATCGACGCAGAGGACAGCCGACGGCCGAGGGGGCTGGTGACGTCGCTGCTTGCTACCGGGTGGACTCGCCGTCCACGACCTGGGTGGGTCGTCGAGGGGATCGGTGTCGGCGTGGCGTGTACATCCAGCCGGTTGACCAGGTTGGTCAGAGTGAACAGGCGGAAGATATGAGGCCGGGCGCCGACAACGGTGATCGGGATACCGGCCCGGTCCGCCTGGTTCGCAGCGCTGACCAGGATTCCCAGGCCGTGGGCGTCGAGGAACGACACGCCGTCGAGGTCGATCACCAGGATCGGTGGGTGCCGGTCAAGGCCGGCGATCAGCGCCGTGCGGAGCGCGGCGCTGATGGAGATGTCGATCTCACCGTAGATACGCACGACGGTCCTGTCGGGCGTGACGCAGGTGGTGGTGCGAAAGTCAGTGGCACAGCCGTCGGTGCGCTCCCGCATTGGATCGGGCAGGTCGAGGAACTTTTCCATCACGGTTACCAGGCCTCCGGCCGAACGAGTTGCTGCCGTGAGGTGCAAGCAGTCGACGGGAGCGCATGGCGTCCGGACACTTCGGCTGGCTACTCAAACCCAGGCTGCAACTATAACGCAATCCATCCCACCGTCTG
>NZ_CAKJTP010000079.1:11465-19473 GCF_917627335.1 Protofrankia sp. CiT1
CCTCGGCGACCTGAACCCCGCCCGCGGCCGGCTATCTTCCCGAGTCTGGGACGGGTGGCGGCGGCTGGCACCGGGCTCGGGGGGCCAGCATGGCGGTGCTGTCGTAGGTTCCGTCGACGATGCCGCGGGCCAGGTCGGTGAGGCGGGTGTTGGTGTTGCGGGCGTGGCGGCGGAGCAGGTTGAATGCCTGGGCCATGTCGAGGGTGCCGCGTTCGGCGAGGACTCCTTTGGCCTGTTCGATCAGGACCCGGCTGGTCAGCGCGTGTTGGAGCTGTTCGGCGAGGATCTCGGAGCGGCGGATCGCGCGTTCCTGCAGGATCGCGATCGTGGCGACGTCCGCGAGCGCCTGGCCGACGCGCGCGTCGGTGTCGTCGAGGAGGCCGGGGCGGGTACCGAACAGGTTCAACGTGCCGATCACCTCGTTGCGGAGCCGCATCGGCAGTGCATGAACCGACTGGTAGCCTGCGGCCAGCGTCTCCGCGGCGAAGATCGGCCATTGGCCCGCGGTCAGGTCGATGTCGGGGACTGTAACCGCGGTGCCGCTGTGGTAGCAGTCCAAGCAGGGTCCCTGGTCGTGTTGGAGCTGAAACAGCTCAAGCAGCCGGCTGGTCTCCGAGGAGGCTGCCACGACCTGCAGGCTGCCGCGCTGGTCGGCCAACAGCAGCCCGGCGGCAGCCACATTGAGCAGTGTCACGCAGTGGCTGGCCAACCGGTGCAGCAGGTCCACGACGTCGTAGTCGGCGACAAGGCTGTCGGCAAGGGCGACGAAGGCCTCGCTCAACTGCTGTTCCTTACCCACCGTTACCCTCCGCAGGCCCTCGGGCAACCCTGGCAAAAGTCCCGTTCTCCGTCATTGGAGCAGGTCACCGTCGAGTCGCAGGCGGCGGGCGACGATGTCGCGGGCGACCTCGTCGGCAGTCCGTCCGGCGGCGTAGGCGTGCGCACGGAGCCGGGCGAGGGCCTCCTGCGCGCTGACTCCGAGCTGGGCGATCACCATTCCGGTTGCCTGGTGGATCTCGGCCCGATACATCCCGGCGGCCTCCGAGTCCGGTCCGGACAGCAGATCGACCGGGCCATACGAGTCGCCCGCCGCCGCGTCGATAAGCGCCAAGGCCACAACATCCACGACAATCAAGGTGTCCGCCAACCCATCGCTGTCCAAGGAGCCCGCCCGCGCGCACACGAGGTCGAGGACACCCAGCCGGATCGCGCCAATCCGCAACGGGAACGCGAAGATTGCCCGGAAACCGGCCGCCAGGACCGCGGGAGTGAACATCGGCCAGCGGCGCCCCGCCGGTCCAGTCACGTCCCCGACAAGCACCGGATGCCCATACCGGACGGCATCCCAGCCAGGTCCCTCCCCGAGGGTGAACTGGAAATCATCGAGGCGGGCCGTGGCCGGGCCGTTCGCGCCGTACCAGCCCCGGACGGCAGCGTCGGTCGTCACCGAGATCGCCGCCCCATCCACCGGCAAGGCCGACACCACGCCGACACACAACCGGTCCAGCACCGAGGCGTCCCTGGACCGGTCCGCCAGCAGGGCACGCAGCTCAAGACGGAGCCGGCCGGGGTCACTCACGCGCTCCCTGGCCGCCACGCAGATCCGGTGCGGCACCGGCAACATCCCTGGCCGTGATCAGCCGCTTCTCCGGGATGGGGTGACGCAACGGCACCTCGGCACGGTGCAGGTAGCGCAGCAGCCGCCGGTAGGAACCCAGCGCGCCGCCCAGCAGGGCGAGATTCACCGCGATCCGAACGGAGTACCAACGCGGATGGTCATCCAGCAGCGACCCGCACATGACAGGGCGGCCCCATTCGGCACACTCGCTATCACGGACCCCGCAGCTGTTCTCCTCACCCCCGCAAGGCTCGGAATTTCCATAGGAAAATCTGTCACGACGTCCGTAGTCATAGTGATCCCTCTCAGCTGGCCAACGCATCAGCGAGAGGGAACCCGGACAGGCGTACAGACCAGACCAGGACGAGAACACAGCCACGCTGACGTGACACCCGTCAGGTTACGCCGTCGCCCGCGACCTTTTAGCCCGTACCCGCCAGGTTGTCGGTGCCGAGCGAAAACTGGCCAGGCGTTGTCAAAGTAAAACGGCGCACCCTCCAGCCGTGGAGCCCTGCAAGAACAGCGGTGTAACCCTTTTATGACACTTTGTGTATAGGTGCAGGTAGGGGAAGCGCCCGATGACCAGCACGACGACCGAGCCGGTGACGGAGACGATCGCGGACAAACCCGCCGACACCGCGCCGGTGGTGGACGAGGCGCTCGCGCGGCGCCTCGTCGAGCAGGCGAAGGCGCGGGGGTGTCGCTGACCCCGGCCGACAGCTTCACATGGGGTTACTCAAAAAGTTCCTGCGTTGTGACTTTGTGATGATGCAATCTCCCCGCGGAAAGACGGAAGTTTCAATCCGACTCGGAGTGCGTCCAGGGCCCCGGCGTTGTCTCGGATTGTCCGGTTCTACGGCGAATCGCCGAAGCTACGGGCTGACTGTAGGAAGAGCACGACTTCTGGTGATTTTTCGGGTGTCTAAAGCCTGAAGGATCTACCCAGGAGCCGTGCTCGTGTTGGTATCTTCCCCGATCAGCCCTGTCGTTGACCACCTTGCGGATCTGGCCCTGTGGGAGGCCGAACGTGCCACGGACCCGCGGGCGGCGGCGTCGTCGCTGGCCCAGCGTCTGGCCGCGGTGCCGGACCCGCGTGCCGCGCGGGGCCGTCGCCACCCGTTGGTGGTGATCCTGGCGCTGACCGCCTGCGCGACGCTGGTTGTTGGCAACGATTCCGTGGCGTCGATCTGGCAATGGGCGGCGGGTACCCCGCAAGAGGTCTTGGCCCGTATCGGGGCCTGGCGCGATGCGCTGACCGGTCGCTATCTGGTGCCCAGCGAGCGGACCTTCCGCCGGGTACTGGCCAGTCTGGACGCTGACGCGTTGGACGCGGCGGTCAGCGGGTACGCCGCCGACGTGGCACGCGGCATCACCCCCGCACCGGTCCTGCCGGCGGTGGCCGGGCCAGCCGAGCGGGAACAGCGCCGCGCCGCGCACCGTGCGGTGACTCACCCGGCCCCGGCCGGGCTGCTACCCGCCGCGGCGATCGACGGGAAACTGCTGCGCGGGACCGTCACCACCGCCGGGCGGGTGTTCCTGGTCGCCGCGATCGGCCACGGCACCGGGGTCGTGCTGGGTCAGCGGCAGGTCGCCGACAAGCGTGGTGAGGGCACCGCCGTGCCCGATGTGCTGGGCGGACTGGACGTCGCCGGTATGGTGCTGACTTTGGATGCCCTCCATACGACGAAGAAGACCGCCCGCCTGATCACCGGGAAGGTGCACGCCCACTACGTGCTGATTCTCAAAGCCAACCAGCCCCTCGCGCTGCGGGCCGCCCAGGCGCTGCTGTCGGGAACCGACACGCAGTTCGCCGACCACACCGCCATCGACGTCGACCGGGGTCATGGGCGTACCGAACAACGCGCCCTTCGGGTGGCACCCGCCGATGACAGCTTATTTCCCGGAGCCCGGCAGGTGTTCCGGCTGCGCCGCGACACCGGTGGCCTGGATGGCCAACGCACCGGCAAACACATCGTCTACGGCATCACCAGCATGCCCGCCGAGTTGGCCGGCCCCGTCCACCTCAACCACTACGAGCGCGAGCACTGATGCGTGGAGAACCGTCTACATTGGACTCGCGATGTCACTTTCCGTGAGGATCACTCCCAGCTACGCACTGGCGCCGCCCCGCGGGCTATGGCCAGCTTCCGCAACCTGACACTCAATACCTACCGACTGGCCGGCAGAGCCAACATTGCCCACGCCCGCCGTGACCTACACGACCGCGCCGAAGCCTTCGCCGTATACGGCATATAGCAAACTATCACCGAACCGGACAGAGAGGAACAACGCCGGGGCCCTGCACCGCTGGGTGCGAGCCACGTCGCCGCGGTTCCGGCACATCCAGTTTCTCGCCCGCTGGCCCACGAGGAGGGCGATGCGGCATGTTCGGGATCGTATCCGTGAGTTGACGGAGCGGCGCCGGCTGCTGCTGCCGGTTGAGGTGATCGTGGCGGACGTCAACCGCGTGCTGCGTGGTTGGGCGGGTTTCTTCCGCTACGGTAACTCGGCTCGGCACTTCGCCACGATCAGATGGTATGCGCTGCGGCGGCTGGCGTTGTTTGTTGCGAAACGGCATCAGCGGTCGGCGGCGTTCGGCCGGTGGGTGGTAGGCGTAGCCTCTGCCAACCAGCTTGGTTTGGTCGATCTCAGTGGAATCGTCGTCGCCCCGCGGCCGAACAGGCCGTGGCGGGAAAAGCCGAATGCCGGCGGTGAACGACGTCGGTGAGCTGTGTGCGGGAGAACCGCTTGCACAGTTCGATGGGGGGTGGCTGGAAACGGAACGCTGCTATGGCAGGCTGGGATGAGAAACGCACGGGAAACCGTGCGGACAAAGGTATCGGACCAACGCCTAAAGCCAAGCGTAACCGCGCCAGTCGCCTACCCTACAAGTTCCTGCCCTGCGACAGTACCACCGATCCTGGGGGGTTTGACCTGCGGCTTTGCAAGATCCTTCCGGAACCTCCCGGCGGGGGCTGTGGATAAACTGATCCAAAAGATTGATCGTTTACGTTTGTGCAGGTCGCAGGGTTATCGATCTTTGTCAGAACCTCCCCGTTTCGTCGGCGCGTCGGAGGTTCTGGATGTCGATCAAGATTGGATCGCTTGACGGGATCGCGAAGTTGTGCAAGCGACTTGTGATCATCGTCTGCCGGAGGGACGCATCCGAAGAGCATCAACAGAGCATGCCGCAGCCTGGCGTCCGTCCGGTTGACGTGGTGGTCGAGGGTGCGTAGCGCCTGGCGGAGTTCAGGCGGGGCCTGGGACCAGTCGGCGGTGAGCAGGACGAGGAGCCGGTTGACGATGATTGCGGCGTTGTGTGCTCTGTCGAGGTCGAGGATGTCTCGATCGGCCGGCGGGCGGCCGATCGAGACATCGGGATCAGGCATCGGGATCAGGCGAGGTCATACCGGTCGAGGTTCATGACCTTGTCCCACGCGGCCACGAAGTCGCGCACGAACGTCTCCCGCGCGTCGTCGCTCGCGTAGACCTCGGCGATGGCGCGCAACTCGGAATTCGAGCCGAAGACGAGGTCGACGCGGCTGCCGGTCCAGGTGACCGCGCCCGTGGCGGAGTCGCGGCCCTCGAAGGTCTCCGCGTCTTCGGACGTCGCCTTCCACTCCGTACCCATGTCCAGCAGGTTTACGAAGAAGTCGTTGGTCAGCGACCCGGGCGACGAGGTGAAGACGCCCAGCGGGGACCGCTGGTGGTTCGCGCCCAGGACGCGCAGGCCACCCACGAGGACGGTCATCTCGGGCGCGCTCAGGGTCAGCAGGTTCGCGCGGTCGATCAGCAGGTACTCACTCGGCAGCCAGTGACCCTTCCCGCGGTAGTTGCGGAACCCGTCCACGGCCGGCTCGAGCGCGGCGAAGGACTCCACGTCGGTCTGCTCCTGCGACGCGTCCGTGCGGCCCGGGGTGAAGGGCACCTCGACCGGGTGGCCGGCATTCTTCGCGGCCTGCTCGACGGCGGCGCACCCGCCGAGCACGATGAGGTCGGCGAGCGAGACCCGCTTCCCCCCGCTCTGGGCGCCGTTGAAGGCTTCCTGGATCCCCTCCAGGGTGCGCAGCACCGTCGCCAGCTCGTCGGGGTCGTTAGCCTCCCAGCCGCGCTGGGGCTCGAGCCGGACGCGCGCCCCGTTCGCCCCGCCGCGCTTGTCACTCCCGCGGAACGTCGAGGCCGACGCCCACGCGGTGGAGACGAGCTGGGAGACGGACAGCCCCGAACCGAGGATCTGGCCGGTGAGCGCGGCGATCTCCGCGGCCCCGATCAGCTCGTGTCGCACCGCGGGGACGGGGTCCTGCCATATCAGCGTCTCCCGCGGGACCAGCGGCCCGAGGTAACGCGCGATCGGCCCCATGTCGCGGTGCGTCAGCTTGAACCAGGCTCGGGCGAACGCGTCCGCGAGCTGGTCCGGGTTCTCCAGGAAGCGCCGCGAGATCGGCTCGTAGATTGGGTCCACCCGCAGCGAGAGGTCCGTCGTCAGCATCGTCGGGGCGTGCGACTTCGAGGGGTCATGGGCGTCCGGCACGGTGCCGGCCCCGGCGCCGTCCTTCGGCTTCCACTGCTTCGCCCCGGCGGGGCTCTCCACCTGCTCCCAGTCGTAGCCGAACAGGGTCTCCAAGAAACTGTTGTCCCACGTCACCGGGGTGGGCGTCCACGCACCCTCGAGCCCGCTGGTGATCGCGTCCCCGCCCTTGCCGCTGCCGTAGCCGTTCAGCCAGCCCAGGCCCTGCTCCTCGAGGGGAGCGGCCTCGGGCTCCGGGCCGACGTAGCGGTCCGCGTCCGCCGCGCCGTGGGTCTTGCCGAACGAGTGCCCGCCCACGATCAGCGCGACGGTTTCCTCGTCGTTCATCGCCATCCGCCGGAAGGTCTCGCGGATGTCCCGGGCCGCGGCGAGCGGGTCCGGAACGCCGTTCGGGCCCTCGGGGTTTACGTAGATCAGGCCCATCTGGACGGCGCCCAGCGGGTTCTCGAGCTCCCGGTCGCCGGTGTACCGCTCGTCGCCGAGCCAGGTGCGCTCGGGACCCCAGTAGACGTCCTCGTCGGGCTCCCAGACGTCCGCCCGGCCGCCGCCGAAGCCGAAGGTCTTGAAGCCCATCGACTCGAGGGCGCAGTTGCCCGCGAAGATCATCAAGTCGGCCCACGAAAGCGCGCGGCCATACTTCTTCTTGACCGGCCAGAGCAGCCTGCGTGCTTTGTCGAGGCTGGCATTGTCCGGCCAACTGTTGAGGGGTGCGAAGCGCTGCATGCCGGCACCGGCGCCGCCGCGGCCGTCACTGATGCGGTAGGTGCCCGCGCTGTGCCACGCCATCCGGATGAACAGCGGCCCGTAGTGGCCGTAGTCCGCCGGCCACCAGTCCCGCGACGTCGTCATCACCTCCTCGACGTCGCTGCGCAGGGCATCGAGGTCGACGGTGGCGAACGCCGCGGCGTAGTCGAAGTCCTCGTCCATGGGGTTGGCCACGGCTGGGTGCTTTCGGAGGATCTTCAGGTTGAGCTGGTTCGGCCACCAGTCGCGGTTCCCCGCGCCCTCGGTCGGGTGATTGCGGCGCCCGGCGGAGACGGGGCACCCGCCTGCGCTCTCCTCGTTGTTCATCTCTCCCACAACGGCGTTCGGAGTGTCAGACACGGGAATCCTTCCGGGATCGGAGGGTGTGCTCAGGAACTGGTTGCGGTGGAGCAGGCGGGGCATCGGCCCCAGTAGATGACCTCGGCCTCGTCGACCGTGAAGCCGTTGTCGTCGGAAGGCGTCAGGCAGGGCGGGTCACCTACGGCGCAGTCGGTGTCTACGACCAGGCCACACCCACGGCACACCAGGTGGTGATGGTTGTCGCCGACCCGCAGCTCGAACCGCGCTGGGCTGCCGGCCGGCTCGATCCGCCGGACAAGCCCCGCGATCAGCAGCACCTCCAGGTTGTCGTAGACCGCCTGGGTCGACACCGCGCCGAGGCGCTCGCGCACCGAGGTCGCGATCGTGTCGGCTGTCAGGTGGGCGTGGTTGCTCAGCGCGCCGAGCACCGCGAGCCGCGGTGCCGTGACGCGCAGCCCCGCTCCCCGCAAGGCCGCCGTCGCCGCTTCTGTCTCCACGAGAAGACCCTCCTCCCATAAATTGAACTAGTCAAGAATTTGATTCGATCCGAGGACGGTGTGGGCGTGCCGCCAAGCGCGCTGCCAAGCGCGCCGCCTTCGGCGCCGCATGGTCGTGCCGGGTGCGGTTTCGGGGAGTCAGCGCATCGGGCCTGGTAGCACTGGTGTCCACTGATCGGAGACCGCGTGCGCGGCAAGGAGTGGATGTTCGCCGGGCGGGAGGAGATCTCCCGGAGGCCGGCGGAAGATCTTTCCCGTCGGCGGATATCGAGCCGCATGCATAGGCCAATGCCACTTAGT
>NZ_CAKJTP010000080.1:0-6363 GCF_917627335.1 Protofrankia sp. CiT1
GGCCGCCGCCGCCCTCGGCACCGCGGCGGTGTGGATCGTGGTCGTCGGTCTGCTGACGCTCCTGCTGGTCGGGCAGGTGCCACCGGTCGCGGCGCTCGGCCGCTGGTCGGCCAGCCTGGTCGGCGCCGGCGACCCGGTACCACCGGCGGCTTCGGTTGCGGCGTGGGTCGCCGTCGCGGTGGGAGTGGCCGGGTGCGGCACGCTGGCATGGCGGCTGGCCGTCGAGGCACGCCGCTGGCTTCCCGCCTACCGGCACGCCGCATGCGCCGGGACGCTCGTCGTCATTGATGATCCGACCCCCGCCGCGGTGGCGGTGCCCGGTTGGCCGGGACGGATCGTGGTCAGTTCCGGGATGCTCAAGGCGTTGCCCCCTGCCGAACAGCGGGTGCTGCTGGCCCACGAACGCTGCCACCTCGACCATGCGCACTGGCTCTTCCGGTTCGCGGTGCGGCTGGCCGCCGCGACCTGCCCGCTGACCCGGCCGCTGGTGGCTGCCTGCGACCAGGCTCTGGAGCGGTGGGCGGACGAGACGGCCGCTGCCGCGACCGGCGATCGACGGCTGACCGCGCAGGCCGTCGCCCGTGCTGCCCTCGCCCGGCACGACAGCGCCCTCACCGCGGCGGGTTTCACCGATGGGCAGGTCTCCGCCCGGATCGAGGCGTTACTGGCACCGCCGCCCCGAGGACGCTGGGCCCCCGCCGTCGTACCGCTGCTCCTGCTGACCATGGCCGCCGCATGCGCGTTGAAAGCCGGACATGATGTCAACGAGCTGTTCGAAGCCGCCGAAAACGCGATCCGTTCCTGATCGGAACAAGCAGGGTGGCTCCGTCCTCCGCCTCGCGATGCGCGCACCCCAGCCCTATTCCTTGATCCACGCCCCTGTTACCGTGCGCTCTTGCGCCGGCGTCGCCGTATGCATACTGGCGGCTGTGGAGGGATCGCGGGTGCTGATCGTGGAGGACGACCCGGCGTTGCGCGGCGTCCTTGCTCGCGGCCTGCGTGAACAGGGCGCGGTCGTGACCGCGGTGGCCGACGGGTCGTCCGCCCTGTCGCGGTTCGCCGACGACAGCGGTTTCGACGTGGTCGTGATGGACGTGGGCCTGCCGGATTCTGACGGCCGGGATGTGTGTCAGGCCCTGCGCGCGCGTGGTGTGCACGTCCCGGTACTGTTCCTCACCGCGAGGGGGAATATCACCGACCTTGTTTCGGGTTTCGCGGCCGGCGGCGATGAGTACGTCGCGAAGCCGTTCCACTTTGCTGAGCTCGTGGCCCGGTTGGGGAGCCTGCTGAGACGGGCCAGGCCCGCGCCCGTCTCGGTGTCCGGCGGTCTGCGTCTGGACCCGCGCGGCCATGTACTGGCCGGCGCGACCACGAACGTGCGTCTGACCCCGACGGAGTACCGAGTCCTTGCCCGGTTGATGGCGTCGCCCAGCGAGGTGGTGAGGCGGCGGGAGCTGGTGGACGCGGGCTGGCCCACCGGGGCGATCGTCTACGACAACACCCTGGATCAGTATGTCGCGAAGCTTCGCCGCAAGTTGGCGCTGGTGGACGATTCGCGGGCAATCACGACTGTCCATGGTGTCGGGTACCAGTTCACGTGAGAGGGCCTTCGACGCTGCGGGGCCGGATCGCGGTGGTGGCGGTCGTGACCACCGCGGGCTGGCTCACGGCGCTGACCGTGGCGTTCAATGCCGCGCTCAGCGCGCAGCTGCGGCAGCAGGCCGACACTGTGCTGCGGACACGGGCAGAGGCTGTCGCCAGCACCGTCGAGGTCTTCACCGGCGGTGCGGTCTCCATCCGTGATGTACGCGATGACAGCGCGATCGATACCGGAACGTGGATCTTCGCGGGTGGCCGCGCGGTGGAGGAGCCACCCGGCGGGGCCACGTTACTGGGCCAAGCCAGCGCCCTGACCGGCATGGGCGAACGGACAGTGACGACGGGTGGCGCCTCTCCGGTCCGGTTGTTCGCGCTGCCGGTGACATTGCAGGGCCGGCAGGCGGCCACCGTCGTCGTCAGCCTGTCGCTGGCCCCCTACCGGCAGACCGAGAAGATCGCTGTCGTCGGCAGCCTGCTGCTGGCGCTGCTCCTGCTCGTCGGCGTATACCTGGTGATACGGGTCAGCACTGACCGTGCGTTGCGCCCGGTCGAGGAGATGACCGAGCAGGCAGGCCGGTGGAGCGCGGATGCCTCCGACCACCGGTTCGGAGCCGCGCCCAGACCGGCCGAACTCGCCCGGCTCGCCGCGACGCTCGACAGTCTCCTGGACCGAGTCAGCGCGGTTCTGCGCCACGAGCAGGCGTTCAGCGATCACCTGTCACATGAACTGCGTACCCCGCTGGCCGCCATGGTCGCCGAGCTCAGCCTGCTGCAGAGCCGGCCACGCGAAGTGGCCGAGTTCGACCGGGCACTGCCCCCGATCGCCGACGCGGCGAACCGGATGACGGTCATCCTCGACACCCTCATGGCCGCCGCCCGCACAGGCGTTGGTGGACTGCCCGACCGGTGCGACGTCGGCGAGGTGCTGCAAGGACTTGCCAGGCGGTGGAGCGCCCCGCCGGAACTGGTGATGTCGGTGCCCGCCAGCACGCTTGCGGGGGTGGATGCCGGCCTGCTCGAGCGGATGTTGTCGCCGGTGCTGGACAACGCCCGCCGCTACGCACACACCCAGGTGCACGTGGTGGCACGGGTCGTCGCCGGCCAGCTCCGCATCGACATCCGTGACGACGGGCCCGGGCTTGGCCCCGACACGGCGGCGCACCTGTTCGAGCCGGGCTGGCGCGCGGACCCGCACGACGGCCACGACGGGGCGGGGCTTGGACTGGCGCTGGTCCACCGCCTCGCAGCCGCTGCCGGCGGGAGCGTACGGGCTTTCGACGGCGGGCCCGGCGCGGCTGTCGAGCTGTCGCTGCCCGGAGCGTGACACGCCGCTGACGCCGATGTGGTCAGGATTTGTTCAGGCCTGCTGGGCCACCGTGGCAGCATGACGACTCCTACGCGCCTCGCCGTGAACGACGACAGTTCCCCGGCATCGTTGCGAGGCCGGCAGATGCTCAGCAAAGTCCCAGAAGTCACCATCTACTTCTGGATCATCAAAGTGCTCTGTACGACAGTTGGTGAATCGGCCGCCGACTTCCTCAACGTCAACCTGAACCTTGGCCTGACGGGTACATCCGTCGTCACCGGCGTCCTGCTCGCCATCGCGCTGATCTTCCAGTTCAGAACGCACCGCTACATACCGGGCATATACTGGCTGACGGTGGCGCTCGTAAGCGTCTTCGGCACACTGGTGACCGATAACCTCACGGACAGCGTCGGCGTGCCGCTCGAAACAAGCACCCTGATCTTCGGTGCCCTTCTCGGTCTCTCCTTCCTCGCATGGTATCTGACCGAGAAGACACTCTCCATTCATTCCATCTTCACCAGACGACGAGAAGCATTCTACTGGCTTACGGTTCTCGTCACCTTCGCGCTCGGTACGGCAACCGGCGATCTCATGGCCGAGGTGCTCGGGATCGGCTACCTGATGACAGGAATCATCGTGGCATCGCTGATCGCCATCATGGCGATTGGGTGGCGATTCGGGCTCAACCCGATTCTTTCCTTCTGGATCATCTACATCATGACCCGCCCGCTTGGAGCGTCGATCGGTGACTACCTCTCCCAGTCACCAGGCGAGGGTGGCCTGGGCCTGGGTGCGACGGTGACGAGCTTCATTTTTTCGGCCGGCATTCTCGGCATCGTCATTTATTTCTCGGTGACGAAAGCCGATGTCATCCCGAGTGCGTCTGCTGTTGATACTGACGAGACCGTGCGACGAGGAGGACCGTGGCAAACGGTCATCGTCGTGGCACTTGTTCTTGCTACCGCAGGGACGGGATACTTCCTGCGCAAGTCCTCCCTTCAAGCAGACACGTCAGACTCGGCTCCCGTCACGCAGCCGACCCCCTTCGAGGGCCAGCCAACGCAGCCGGCCTCCTTCGGGAACCAAATAGTACAGCCGGTCCCCAGCAGGGGCCAGACAGCACAGTCCTCGCCCCTCGGCGACCTCTCGAAGTTCCGAAAAATCACACAGGACACGCTGGATCTCCTGAACGCCGGCAACCAGTCTGGCGCCACGGCCCGCATCACTGATCTCGAAACCGAATGGGACAAAGGCGAAGCGCGCCTGAAACCGAAGGACAAAGCCACCTGGACCAAGATCGATGGAAAAATCGATACGGTGCTGCGCGCACTCCGAGCGACGAGTCCCAACACGGACGGCGAGAGGACCGCGCTAACCGCGTTGCTCACCGCGCTCGGCCCCGAATGACCGTGAACCTTTCCGTACAGCGATTCGTCGCGGTAGGTAGCTGACTGTCTGGTAGATCGGGCGAAGCGCCACCTCCGCCCCCGGCTTAGTGGTCGGCGCGGAACAGGTTCCCAGAGCGTGTTTGAGATCGGGCTTTCGATCAGTGAGCCGGAATGACGATCTCAAACGCGCTCTCAGGGCTGGGCGAGCCGGTAGCGCCTGTACGGGCTGTGCAGCGGCGCGGTGGCTTCGACCTGGCCGCCCGAGAGGAGAGCGCCAAGCGTTTTCGCAACCGCGCTCCGGCTCGCGCCCGCCATCGCCTGCAGCTCCTCCCGGCTGGCTGAATCGGTGCCGGCGAGGGCTACGAGGATGCGGTCCGCGAGGCCGGTGCCCGGCCGGCCCAGCCGCGTTGTCGCCGCCTGGCTGGCCACCGTCCCGAGCAGGCCTGAGGCGAGCCGGAACGCGCCGTCCTCCCGGGCCCGACGTGGGACCAGAATTCCGAGGTCGCGCAGATGGCCCAGCTCACGCCGCGCATCCGCGGTGCTCAGAGCCAACCTGCGCAGCAGGGCCACGTCTATGTCGTAGCCCGCCTTCGCGAGCGCGAGTGCGCCGAGCTGCGCTTCCGAAAGTTTCTCGCCCCGGCCGAGCCGTGCTGCCCAGGCGCGCAGCTCGGGGGTGACGGGAGAGGTCCGCGGAATGGTCACGCGGAAGTAGTCGAGGCTGTCGCTGAACAGCGGGACCAGCCCGGTGTCGCGCCGGACCTGACTGATCATCGCACCGACGCCCGAACCGCGGTTCTCGGCCACCGGACGTCCGGTGAGCGGGTCGCCGGTCTCCTGCAGCAGGGCTGCGAGGCGGGCGTTGCGGGATGATGAGGTGCTGGCCTCCCCCAGCGTCTCCAGCCGGACGTTGCCGAACAGCCCACCGGGACTGGTGACGGTGAACCGGTCGGGAAACAGCTCCACCTGGACCTGGGTGCCGCGGGCCTGCGGGCTGTAGTCGCGGTGCATAAGCGCGTTGACGACGACTTCCCGGATCACCTCAGGCGCGATCTCCCAGATGTCCTCACGCCCGGCACCGACGATCCGGCTGGCCCGGCGGAGGTTGCGCTGCACCGCCAGCATCGCGTCGGCCACCATCGTCGGGGCGTTCCCGCCGACCGCGGCACTGTCCAGGAACCGAACCCCCCCCGGCCCCGGCCGGCTGCCGTCCTCATGCGGGTAGACCGCCACCGACACCATCAGCTGCGGGAAGAACCGCTGGGGATACCTGCCGACGCTGAGCAACCCCGCGAGCGACGGCACGAGCAATCCATTGTGCGCCACGAGAACGCCCAGCGAAACGAGCGCGTCAGGCTCACTCAACCCGGCGAACGCCCGCGGCGAATTACGGCTCGCGACCTCAACCAGACGCAGGACCGCACCCCGGTCCAGATCGTCAACCGTCGCTTCCGGAACCGGTTCCTCGTCCCAGCGGGGCTGCCCGGGGTTCTCCCGCAGCCGGTCGATCTCGTACGGCGTCAGCCGCTGATCCCCGTCACCGATCCGGGTGAACGCGCCGTTGTAGAGGCCCCTGGCGGTGACGTAACAGGGTCGCTGCGCCGGTGGCAGCGGGTCGATGTCGGTGACCACCAGGACAGCGCCCTCGAATGGCACGAGCTCCACGCTCGGCGCCAGCGGCGGCGTGATCTTTCCGCGGGCAACCGCGACCACCTCGTCCCGCAGCGCCGTCGGATCGCCGAGGTCGACAGGGCTGAATCCGGCGCACTCATCGAGCCCGAGGATGAGCAGACCGCCCCGGGAGTTGGCGAACGCGGACATCGTCTCGGCCACGCTCCGCGGCAGGCCCCCTGCGGCCCGCTTGACCTCGACGTCCTCCAACTCGCCACCGGCCGACCGCAGCCGCCTGACAATCGCGTCCAGCTCCACCGCTGCCTCCCCCCGGCCCACCAGACTTGCTCACCTACTTGCTTGCCAAGTTACCACTTCAGCAAGTAGAGCGGCGAGCTACCCGGCTCCAGGACAGGCATCGGGGTGTCCGGGTAAGAGCGCCCGGCAATAGGGGCGTGGATC
>NZ_CAKJTP010000080.1:6882-19556 GCF_917627335.1 Protofrankia sp. CiT1
GTCCCCTATTGCCGGTCGCTCTAAATAAAATCCGATCTGTCTGTTCTCTACGGAACGCGATCTCGATGCCGGGATGGGCCCGGAGGCCACGCCATCGCCAGCGGATTTCGTCAGGCGAGGGCTGCGACGGTGGCTTCGGTCAGCGCGTGTTCCTACAGCGTGTTTCGGAAGTCGTTGTTCGATCAGGGAACCGACCTGCCGCACGAGCCGCCTGGCCGGGATCGTGGTGATGCTGTCACAGCTGACCGCGCTGTCGTGGTCAGGGCCGTTCCGCGCCCCCACGGGTACTTCGATGGACAGGCCTCGAGCCGTCGAGGTGATCGTACAAGATCGTCTATTGTCGGCATAAATTTACCCAGCAATATGTATGTACTTGTCCAGAATCATGGTGATTCGATGCGGCGACCAAACGAAGTACTACTGGGATGGTTGCCGGGTCGGGATCCGATGGCTGAAGAACAGCGCGATCAATGCGATGGCGGCCAGTAGAGACAATGACGTGCGCAGTCCGTCAATGCGGGCGGTCGCGTTCTGCTCGACGATCGCTCCGGCCGTGTGTGGAGGCACCCCAGCCCTGTTGAGCGCGGTCTTCAGGTCCTCGTCGGAAATAAACGGGATGCCGCCAGCCAGCTCCACCTGCGCCTTCGAAGAAAGATCCGCGGGGACGGCGGGGTTGTGCTGGACACCACTGAGGAACGACGCGGTCAGCGAAGAGATGAGCACCGCGCCGCTCAGTGCGGTTCCGATCGAGGCACCAAGGTTCGTGACAGTATTCTGTACCCCACCGACTTCACCGCTGTGTTCGTCGGGCACCGACGACACGGTAACGCTCCCGAGCTGTGACGCCAGGGCGCCAATACCGAGGCCCGCGAGCAACATCGGCCAGGTCACGATTTCGGCTCCGGCACCCGCGTCGAGCGCGGCCACCATGATTACGATACCGGCAAACAGCGCGAGAAAGCCGGTCTGGACAACGCGGCGTGGCGACGCGTCCGGGAAAATCTTGGGAATGCCCACGGCGGCCAGCAACAGGGTGCTGGACAGGGGCAGCAACCGGATACCGGTCGCGACCGCTGAAAGCCCGAGCACCACTGACAGGAACAACGGCACGGCGAAGAAGAGGCCAGCTTGCAGAAAGTACTGGAAAAAGAACGAGATGAGCCCGCCCCGCAGGATCCGATTCCGCAACATCGCCGGATCAATGAGCACGGCGTCGCCGCGGGCGAGACGGTGGGTCTGCCACCATAGGAAGAGCCGCAGCACAATCCCGCCCGCGAGTATCAGCCAGCTGACCGGCGACAGTCCAAGCCAGCTGGGAGCACCCGTCTTGGGCTGGACAAAGCCCCAGCTCCCCGAACGGAGAATGCCGTACACGACGAGCCCGAGCCCGAGTGCCGACAACACGGTGCCCACCAGGTCGAGCCGCGTGCCCACCGTGGGCGGGGTGTCGGCCATCTGACGGGTGAGGATCAGGATGACGAACACGACGAGAACCTCACCGGCGAACACCCATCGCCAGGACAGATAGGTAGTGAGCAGCCCGCCGATGAGGGGGCCCGCCGCCACCGCGATCGCGCCGGCCGAGGCGACGAGCCCATACGCGCGCGGGCGTTGGTCGCGGGTGAAGTTCGACGCGATCAGGGCTACGATCGCCGGCATGATCAACGCTGCCCCGACACCTTCGAGAAAGGACCACCCGAACATCAGCGTGGCAAGGTTCCCGGCAAGCGCGGTAATGAATGATCCACATCCATAAATGACGCACCCGATGACAAAAGCGCGTTTTCGGCCGAGAATCTGGCCGAGCCTACCTCCTGTGATCATAAATGCGGCCATCACCAGCGTGTAAAAGGTGACGGCTGTCTGGATGCCGGTAACGGTCGTGCCGACATCCTTGGCGACGGTCGCGATCGACACATTCATGACCGAGCTGTCGAGCGTCATGAGAAACTGCCCTGACGCAAGCGTCAGCAGGACGATTCCGGCTCCGCTGATTTCCTTGCCAGCGCGCCGGCCCGCTTCCTTTTTTTGATCTTGGCCCATGTGTCGACCCATCCCAGGAGGGAAACCTGGTATGCACCATCGCGGCCGGCCAGACCGCCGCGCTTCCCCCCTCCCGGGGGATTTTTTGCGGACCGAAGACGGCCGACAGATGACAATGATCACATCGACACCGCGCGCCAACGACGCAGCCCCACTCAAGGCTCGATGAGAGGATCCCGATCCTTTTATCATAAAAATATAATTTATCTAAAAATGAAAAATAATTATGCAAAATTCCTTTAGTAATTACTCTCTGTAACAAAAATCCTCCGATAGGCATACACCCATCCGCGGTACCACGAGTGCCCGGCAACTGGGGAATGATCAATGGGTGGGGGTGGGTACATCGCGCGCCCACTCCCCGTTCCAGTCAGCCAACCAGCGCATTTACGGATGATCAAACCATATACTTCCGTGGCTGCGGACAGCGTGCTACTCTTCCCCCTGCGCGCTTCTTCCGATCAGCAAGAGCGGTCGGCTCCGGCCGGCCGCACTGACGCGGTTCCACGGGGGATCTAGCACGGTCAGCTCCGCTGACTCTCGCCGGCCGGATTGTTTGCTGTTCATCAGGTTTTGTGCTGCTCACCCAATGTGGAGAGGTACGATCGCGCACTCTCTTCCCCAGGCCAGCCGGACCCGTGGTACCGGATTCCCGACAGCACCCGCCAACGTCGGTCCTTCCAGTACTCCGGCTCCGCTGACGTTCTCACCGGAAAACCTTCGACCACGCTTTCCGACCATCCCCATGATTCCAAAAACGCTTCTTTCCCGGCGCCTGATTGCCGCTTTCCTCACGCAGTCATTTCACTGACCAGCTGATATCAGGACCGCCGACCGCGACAACACGGGGCAGCTTACTTATTCGTAGCATCAAACCACGCCCCAGATTCCACCCGAGGAATGATTATGGAAGCAGAGCCGACGCTCACCAGGTTGGATGCGTTCACTCCGCCGGCGCGGGAATTCTTTCTCCCTGAGCTGCCGCGTTCCCTCCCGTTCGCCTACCACCCGAAAGCCGCCCAGATCGAATTTGCCTCGAACGGCTGGGTACGGACGCAGCTCGGCGCGTGCTTCGCGACCGAGGAGGACCTGCTGGCCTTCCTGCGCCAGCGAAACGGGATCTATGGTCCTCTCACTGTTCCGAACGCTGACGAGCAACGAGCTCGCGACATCGCGGACTGGTACCAATACGTGACGGTGATTGACAGCTTCGTCTCGGACCGATCAGCCCTCGGCGCCAGTGACGGCAAGGCCCGGGATGTCTTCGCCACCATCATCGCGGACTTCCGCGGCGACGGCGATCCGGCCAACGACCTCCCCTACAGCCGCGCGGCCAAAGACCTCTGGAAACGGATCAGCCCCAACCTCAGCCCGGCCCAGGTGTCCAGGTTCGCCGCGAGCCTGGAGGCCTTCCTACGCGGATGCGCCACCGAGATCCACTCTAAGATCACAAAAAACGTACCGGACTACGAAGCCTGCCTGGCAGTCCGGATGGACAGCTTCGGCTGCGACTTCATCGAACTGCTGACCGAGTACGGCGCGGCCGTGGACATGAGCGACGTTCTCCCGCAGCTCACCGAAGTCCACCAGCACTGCCGACGACAAATGATCATAATAAACGATCTGCTGTCATGGCGTAAGGAACGCGCCCAGGACGACACGATGACCGTCGTACGGGTCCTGACCGAACGAGACGGGCTCAGCCTGCAAGACGCTGTCAACCGGCTCTGCGCACTCGTCGAGCACCATGAGAAGGCCTACATCGAGGCTCGCGACGATCTGCTGTCCGGCCCGCTCGGTACACGCGGTGACGTACGCACCTACCTCACCGCGGTAGACCACCTGATGGGCGGCAGCCAGGAGTTCGAGTACCTGACCCCGCGCTACTTCGGTGACGGCTCGGCATGGGACGGCTCGACCTCAGGATGGGTAGACCTCCACGCCTCCGTGACACGCTTCCGATCACAGCCCTGGCCGGTCGGGACGGTCGAGACGCCAGCCACCGCGATCACCGCCGCCACCGGGACCAGCACCGCGCCCGGATGCCCGGTCCCGCACAGAACGGTGACCGCAGCCTCGGAGGCCGCAGCCTCAGAGGCCGACACATCCGGCGGCGCTCCCGACCGGGTGGCCACGCCGTCCCCCCGCAAAGACGGGACCGACCGTGCCTATTCCGTCGCGGCCGCCCCGGGCGGCATCCCGGTGATCGGCCACGCCCTCCAGCTGTGGCGGTCGCCGTTGCGGTTCCTGTCCTCGCTACCCGCCCAAGGAGACCTCGTCCGGATCAAAATCGGGCCGCGCGAGGCCTATCTGGCCTGCCACCCCGAGCTGGTCACGCAGGTCCTGATGGACACACGCACCTTCGACAAGGGCGGGCCACTGTTCGACAAGGTGCGGCTGCTCGTGGGCAACGGGCTCGTCAGCTCGATGTGGGAAGACCACCGCCAGCAGCGGCGGATGCTCCAGCCGGCGTTCCACCCGTCCCGGCTGCCCGGCTACACCAGGCTGATGCGGGAAGAGATCGACGATCTCCTGAGCTCCTGGACGGACAACCAGCTGTTTGACATCAACGACGCGATGCACGCCCTGACCCTACGGATCACCGCCCGTACCATGTTCGCGACGACGGTGAGTGACCGTCCCATCATTCCCGAGATCGCCCACTGCATGCCGATCATCATGCGGGGCGTCTACAAGCGGACGGTCGCACCGATCGGCTGGCAAGAGAAGATCCCCACCCCGGATAACCGCCGGTTCAACCAGGCACGGGCCCGGATGCACACGATTATCGAAGAGACGATCGAGATTCAGCGCCGCACCAGCACCGACCGCGGCGACCTGCTGTCGATCCTCGTAGCCGCCCGCGACGAGGAGAGCCAGCACCGGCTGACCGACGAGGAGATCTACGACCAGATCATGACCCTGCTCATCGGCGGGACGGAGACCACCGGCAACACCATGGTCTGGGCCTTCCACGTCCTTGCCGAGCACCCGCGGGTCGAAGCCCGGCTGCACGCCGAACTCGACGAAGTACTCGGTGGCCGGCCACCGACGTTCGACGACCTGCCACGGCTGGACTACACCTGGCGGGTTCTGTGCGAGACCCTGCGGATGTATCCACCAGCCTGGTTACTCACCCGCACGACCACCCGGGAGACCGAGCTGGCTGGACAGCGGCTGGCCGCGGGCACCATCGTGATGTACAGCCCGTACGTGATGGGGCACAACCCCTCCTTGTTCACCGACCCGGAACGCTTCGACCCGGACCGCTGGCTGCCCGAACACGCCAAGAACTTCCCGCGCGGCGCGATGGTGCCCTTCAGCGCGGGAAGTCGCAAGTGCATCGGTGACACCTTCAGCCGTGCCGAGACGACGCTCGCGATCGCCACGATCGCCGCCCGCTGGCGGTTATGCCCCGCGCCCGGCGCCAAGCCGCACACCGCCGTCCCGAAAGCGTCACTGGGCACCGGACCGTACCTGATGATCCTGAAACCCCGTCCGGCCACGACCACCGGCACAGGCCCCGTGCCAAGCGACGCCAGCTGATCCGCCAGCCCGGCAGCCGGCCTGCCGGGCGGACCGTTCCGTGCCCTGCGGAAAAGAGAGCCCATGCCATGGGTGGCTCCCCGTGCCACCGCGCGATGCACGCACTCCAGCCCCGCTCCTTCCGCTGTAGTGACAGCATGACGGAAAGATGACAAGAAGGCATGGCACTGTCGCGGCTGCTATGCGCAGACGGCTCCATCAATAACTCACCGTCGCAGAAAATGACTCACCGCGAATTCGGTCAGCCTTCCGGAAGACAGACGTGGATGCGCTGGCTATCGTGCGTCTGTGACGACTTTGCGGATATCGGATGTGGCCGGCCTGTTGGGCGTCAGCGATGACACAGTGCGTCGCTGGGCGGACGCGGGCAGATTGCCAGTAATCCGTGACGACAGCGGTCGGCAGGCTGTCGAGGGCGCGGCGCTGGCGCAGTTCAGCAAGGAGCTCGCGGCCTCAGCTGACCGGCCGCTGGCGGGAGACGCCGCAGTGGTCGGTGAGTCAGCCCGCAACCGCTTCCCCGGCATCGTTACCCGGGTCGTCCGTGACGGGGTGATGGCGCAGGTCGAGATCCAGGCCGGTCCACACCGGATCGTGTCGTTGATGAGCCGGGAGTCCGCCGACGATCTCGGCCTGGAGCCAGGCGTGATCGCGGTGGCCTCGGTGAAGTCGACCAACGTGGTGATGGAACTTCCTCAGCAGCGCCGTTGAGCCATTCCACGCCGGGGCCGTCGGCACCGGCGGACGTTTTCGTGTTGAGGGGGACGCGTGAGAACGCGATCGAAATTCTGGGCGCTGTGCGCCCTGGCGACTGCTGTCCTGGTCGGATGCGGATCGAACACGACCGGATCCAGTGCCGCGTCGACGGTGCCATCGGCGCCGCCAGCCACGACAGCGCCGGTGACCGGGACGGTGACGGTGTTCGCGGCCGCGTCGTTGACGGAGTCGTTCACCGAGATCGGGAAGCAGTTCGAGGCGGCGCATCCCGGGACGACCGTGAAGTTCAACTTCGGGGCGAGCTCGACGCTGGCGACCCAGCTCACCCAGGCCGCGCCCGCGGACGTGTTCGCCTCGGCGAGTCCAACAAACATGGCCACCGTCGTCGACGCCGGGTCGGCAACCAAGCCGACGACGTTCGCGAAGAACACGATGGAGATCGTCACCCCGCCGAACAACCCAGCGAACATCGCTTCAGTCGCGGACCTGGCAAAGCCGGGAGTGAAGGTGGCACTGTGCCAGGCCCAGGTCCCCTGCGGGGCGGTCGCGGCCAAGGTCCTGTCCAACGCGGGCGTCAGCGTGACGCCAAAGACCTATGGCCCGGACGTGAAGGCGGTGCTGACCACCGTTGAACTCGGCGAGGTCGACGCCGGCATGGTGTATGTCACCGACGCGCAGGCCGCCGCGGCGAAGATCAAGGGGATCCCGATCCCCGCGAATCAGAACGCCTCCACGGCCTATCCGATCGCGGCTTTGACGAAGGCGCCGAACCCCACCGCCGCGGCGGCGTTCGTCGCGTTCGTCCTGTCGAGCAGCGGGCAGGCGGTGCTGGCCAAGGCCGGGTTCTCGCCCGGTTCGTGAGTCAGTTCCCGGTTGTGGGCCGCGGAAGAGCCGGCCGGAGCAGGGACGGACGGGTGCCGGTTCCGCTGGCGGTCGCGGGCGGGGCCGCGACCGGGTTTCTCCTGCTCCCGCTGGCCGCTCTGCTGGTGCGGGCACCGTGGCGCAACCTGCCCGCGCTGCTGGCCACACCGGCGGTGGGAGAGGCGCTGCGGCTGTCGCTGCTGACCACGACCATCGCGACCGCGTTGTCGCTGCTGGCCGGGGTACCGCTGGCCTGGCTGCTGGCCCGGTCCAGCTTTCCCGGCCGGAGGTTGTTGCGGGCGGTCATCACGGTTCCGCTGGTGCTGCCGCCGGTGGTCGGCGGGGTCGCGTTGCTGCTCGCGTTCGGCCGGCGGGGGGTCCTAGGCCAGTACCTGGACGCCTGGTTCGGCATCACGCTGCCGTTCACCACCGCCGGCGTTGTCCTGGCGGAGGCGTTCGTGGCGATGCCGTTCCTGATCGTGACGGTGGAGGGGGCGCTGCGGTCGACCGATCGGCGCTTCGAGGAGGCCGCCGCCACCCTTGGCGCGAGCCGGTTGGTCACCTTCCGCCGGGTCACCCTCCCGATGATCGCGCCGTCACTCGCGGCGGGTGGGGTGTTGTGCTGGGCACGTGCACTCGGCGAGTTCGGCGCGACGATCACGTTCGCGGGGAACTACCCGGGGACAACCCAGACAATGCCGCTGGCGGTCTACCTTGCGCTGGAGACCGATCCGGACGCGGCGATCGCGCTGTCTGTCGTGCTGCTCGCTGTCGCGGTGGGTGTCCTGCTGCTGCTGCGGGAACGCTGGTTGCGGCCGGGTACCACACTGTGAGCGAGACAGGAGGGCGCAGCGCGGTGACGCGGCTGTCGGCGGTGCCCGCCGCGGCGGGTGGCGGCGACCTGCATGCCCGGGTCCGGGTGGCGCGCGCGAACGGTTTCGTGCTGGATGTGACAGTACGTGTCGCGGGCGGGACGACGATGGCTGTCCTCGGCCCGAACGGGTCGGGCAAGACGACGCTGTTGCGGGCGCTCGCCGGCCTCCAGCCCATCGGCACCGGCCGTATCAGCGTCGGCGGCGTTACGCTGGATGATTCAGCGGAGGGCATCTTCGTCCCGGTGCAACGCCGCGGGGTCGGCATGGTCTTCCAGGACTATCTGCTGTTCGGCCACCTGTCCGCTCGGGACAACATCGCGTTCGCCCTGCGCTGCCGGGGAGTTCCCCGCGCCGAGGCCCGCGCCGCCGCCGGGGTGTGGCTGGCAAGGTTCGGCCTGGCTGAGTTCGCGGGCCGCCGTCCCGGGGCGCTGTCGGGTGGGCAGGCCCAGCGGGTCGCGCTCGCCCGGGCCCTGGCCGCGGAACCCCGCCTGCTGCTGCTCGACGAGCCTCTCGCGGCGCTGGACGCATCCACCCGATTGGCGGTCCGGGCGGATCTACGCCGGCACCTCACCGGGTTCGCCGGCCCCTCGGTGCTCGTGACCCATGATCCGATCGAGGCGATGGTGCTCGCCGACGACATCGTCATCGTGGAGGCGGGGCGGGTGGTACAGCAGGGCCCGCCGGCCGAGGTGGCACGCCGGCCCCGCACCGACTATGTGGCCCGGCTCGTCGGGCTGAACCTCTACCGGGGCGAGGCCGACGCGGGCCGGGTGCGGTTGGCCGGTGGCGGCCTCCTCACGATCGCGGACACCGCGATCAGCGGACGGGTGCTGGCCGCGCTGCGGCCGTCCGCCGTCGTCCTCGGGGTGGACGAGCCGCACGGCAGCGCTCGTAACACGCTGATGGGCCGGGTTACCGGCTTGGAGCTGCTGGGTGACCGGGCTCGGGCCGCGGTGGACGCGGCCCCGCCGGTGCTCGCGGATGTCACCCCGGCCGCGCTCGCCGACCTGCGGCTGGAACCAGGGATGATCGTTTGGGCATCCTTCAAAGCGACCGACATCGAGACCTATCCCGATTCGGTGGACGACGCCCTGGCTGGGGACGACGCCCTGGCTGGCGAAGCCGCGGCTGGCAGGTGTATGAACATCCGCAGTCGCGGCTGATTTTCGATATATGATCATTATATGCGGAACAATAAAATTGTTGCACTGTCTTCCATCATTACCTATAGCAACCAGCGGCTCGGCGGCGATGCGCCCATCCCATCGACGCCCGCCGCCTCGTCGTTCACCAGCGTCCGACGCGCCGCATGGACGTTCACAGGCCCACGTCATGGGCGACGGCCTGCCCGCGACCGCCGGCACGACCAGCCACCCGCTTGCGGGTGCGGCGCGAAGCCGTTCGTGGGTTACCGGTACCGCGCGAGTACGGCCCCCAATCCAGCACGGCTGGGGCGCGGACCGGCCCGGCCGGCCGTACGAACCCATGCGCGGCAGCGAGGCCGCCGGCGGCGTAGGGCGTGTCGCGAAAGCCAGCTGTTCGGCTCGCCACGCTCAGGCGGCCCCTGGCCGCGTTCTCGGCCACACCGACACAACTCATCCGGTATCGGTCCGGTCCGCGGCCTTACCAGGAACCACCTGGACGCGGCTCCCTGATCGAACGACGGCTTCCGAAACACGCGTAGCGCGACCGGCAACAGGGGAGGCGGCATCGCGGGGCTGGGGCACGCGCCTCAGCCCCGCTCCTTGATCCACGCCTCTGTCGCCAGGCGCCCTTATCGGGCATTACGGGTAACAAGGTTGATGACGTACGTGGCCGTTGTACGTAGGCTGGGAGCGGTTCTCCCCTGAGCAACATCCTGACGTGATGAGGTAGATCAATGAGCTTGAGCATTCGCAACCGGCTCGCGGGAACCGTTACCGAGATCACCACTGGGGCAGCGATGGGCACAGTATCGATCGACGTCACCGGTGGACAACGTGTCACCGCCGCGGTGACCATGGACGCGGTCAAGGATCTCGGCATCTCGGTGGGGTCCGCTGTCGACGTTCTGATCAAATCGACCGAAGTGTCGCTGACCACCGGGACCGTCGCTGGTCTCAGTATCCGCAATCAGCTGCCTGGCACGGTTTCCAGGCTCGAGACCGGTGATGCCATGACCGTGGCACACATCGCCCTCGATGGCGGTGGCGAGATCACAGCGGCGATCACCCGGGCAGCCGCGACGGATCTCGGTCTCGCGTCGGGTTCCACCGTGACCGCTCTGATCAAGTCGACGGAGGTCGCGCTCTCCGCCGCCTGACGTCGTGGGTGTCCGGCACGGCGGTCGCCGCTGGAAAAGCACCGCCACCCTTCATGATCAACTAAGAGCGCCCGAGGATAGGGCGTTCGATCAGCGAGCGGCTCATCCGCGCCCGATCCGGCAAGGCGGCGGAGGAAGGCGCCCTGGTGGTGGGCGCCGACTGAGGACAACGCGGCCGGGCGGGATGCGGGGAGCCGCGAGCCGGACAGTCCTGTCCTCGGGCGCTCTAAAGGTTCGCAGTCACCGCCGCGTCAGGAGCGCCCCGCCCAGAAAGTACTGGCCGACCATCTCGAAGTTCGTCCACGAGAGGGTGATGTGCTTGACCGCCGCATGGATGTCACGGAAACAGCGGTCCAGCCGGCTGGCGCTGTAGAGGGCGCTCGTCCCGGCCAGGTCGTAGAGCGTGTCCACGGCCGTCGCGGTGTTCTCGCCGACGGCCGCGGCCGCCAGCCGGATCAGCGCGCTGAGCTCTTCCCCGCCATGTTCGCCGTATGCCGTCGCCTGGTCGGCGGCATCGGTGAGCAGCAGGGCGCTGGCCCGCGCCAGGACCTCCGCGCGGGCCAGCCCCGCCTGCACGGTGTGACTGGCCGCCAGCGGACTCGTCGCCCTGGCGGGAATCTTCTCCTGGGCCAGGGAACGGAAGGTCTCGAGGGCGTCCTGGACGATTCCCAGTGCTGTCGACGCGGTCGTGAACGGAGCGAAGTCGTAGTAGGCGATGTCGTAGGCCCGGGACGGGCGGCGAGCCGGGGGGCGCCGCAGGAGGGAACCGTCAACCGTGTGATCGTCAGGGACGACAAGGCCGTCGATGCGGTAGGTCGTGCTCCCGGTGCCGCGTAGTCCCATGGTGAACCAGTCGTCCACGAACACGGCGGCGCTCTTGGGCACGAAGGCCATGCATGTCCGCGGCCCGGCGGGGGACGGACACGCCATGTCGTCCTCCGCGAGCATGGCGGCGCAGACCAGCCAGGTGGCGTGCGCCGAGCCGCTGGCGAACGACCAGGTGCCGTGCAGCCGGTATCCGCCGGGCACGCGTTCGGCCCGGCCGGTCGGATTGATACCGCCGACCACCAGCCCCGGGCTCTCGCGGAAAAGGCGCTGCGCCACCGGCTCCGGCAGATAGTCCGACAGCCGGCCGATAGCGCCCTGGACGCCCATCTGCCAGGCAACGGATGCATCGATGCGGGCCAGCGTCCGCAGGACGGCTGAGCCGGTCCGCACACTGACCTGCCCGCCACCAAAGGCGTCGGCGACCCACATCCGGTGGATGTTCTGTCCGCGCAACGCGTCGATGACCGCGGCTGGAGTTGTCCGTTCATGTTCGGCCTGGTCCCGGTAGCGGACGAGCACCGGGGCAATCTTCTCGACGCGCCCGACCCACTCTGCGGTTTCGTCGGAAAAACAGTCATTGCCCGAAAAGATGGAGCATGTACGCCCCTCGCTCATCCCGGCTCCTGTGAGAATGGCTGCGCTGTGCTTCCCCGTGCTCCCCAGACAGGCGAGGAGATACCCATAGAACCGCGTACCGGGAATACTGCTGGCGGCTGTCTTCCATCCTCGGCGAGGATACGGTACCCAGCGTCGAACAATCAAGAGCGCCCGGCATGAGAACATCGCCGAGTAGGGCGAAGGTCTCCCGTCTCGTGGGGCCATCACCGATGGGCAGCAGGACAGCCGCCGCCAGACGCAGCCACTTCTGGCCCTACCGGTGAATCCGGCCGGTCACGCCGACGGCCGCCTGCGGTACGGATGATTCCGCCGCGCGCCCATGCCTCCTTTCTCCTCCTGCCGGGAAGCGACAGCCAGGTCACCGTCACCCGCATCTATCCGCCACCACGACCGACCGAATCCGCCCATGGCCGATACAAACCAATCATGTTGAGAGACGAAGGCGACCGTCTCGCGGCTGCCGCGCGCGATAATCAGCGACGGTATCCCATCGTGGGGATAAAGAATCGGGCTGTTGCGCATGGCCTCGGCTGTGGTGCGCTGGATTGCCTCTCCTACATAAGTGGGCCGCAGCTATTCCAGCTCGTAGCTGCCGTTCAGCAAAATTGCTCCTCGTATGACATCCAGCGGGTGTAACGGGGTGGACAGCCATCCTTCCAAGGCATGCCGGAACAGCCATTCGATCAGTGAGCGGCTCATCCGCGCCCGCTCCGGCAAGGCGGCGGAGGGAGCCACCCTGGTGTTGGGTGGCGACTGACGACAACACGGCGAGGTGCGTGCCCCAGCCCCGCGACGCCGCGTCCCCTATTGCCGGGCGCTCTAAGAGAGCATCTCGTTCATTTTGCGATGGTTCAGTCGGATTTCTGGCGGTGGCAAGGCGAGGCAGG
>NZ_CAKJTP010000081.1:0-8812 GCF_917627335.1 Protofrankia sp. CiT1
CAGGGACAATCATCTCCTTCGTCTCCGAGAATGCTCTCATCGAGCTCACCCAGCAGAAGTGCTTTCAGGGTGTGCTGGACAAGACCAGCGCCAGCAACCAGGCGCAGCTGGACCTGTGCGGCCCCAAGGGCCTGGCGGTGCTCTACCCGGAACACCTGCAGCAGCCGCGGGAGCTGTGGCCCGGCGAGTGGGCGGTCTTCGGCTACGACACCGCCGGGATCATCGTGCTCGCGGCGCGGACCGTGTCCTCTGACCAGCGCCAGCCGACCGCGACGTCAATCGCCCAGGAGCTACAGCGCACGCGGTACAACGGCGCGACCGGCATCACGGACTTCACCACGTCGCGCGTGGCCACGAGCAAAAAGGAAGTGATTCTCACCATCGAGCTGGGCACGGGTGCGCTCCCCACCTGCGTCTACGCCATGGAGAACGGTTCCCCACGGGAAGACTGCCGCTCCTGACCCCGTCCGGGCCCGAAGCAGCGAGCCTTGATTTCCGGAGTTGCTCTATTTCACATGACTTCATACGGCGTTGGACAGCGCGCGGCCGGCGAGCCGCGCCAGATCGATCGGCCTACGCCAGATCGATGAGGTGCGCGGGCAGCGGCGGGCTGCCCCACGGAGCGCCCCGAGCGGGAAACCGTCCGGGTGAGCGCCTTCGTTCTCAGTTTCCGGCGACGGCCAACGTGGCGAGGCGGGTGATGGCCTCGTCAAGCACGCCGTCACGCTTGCAGAAGGCGAAACGGATCAGGTGCCGGCCGGCGTCGATGTCATCGTAGAAAACCTGCGTGGGTACGGCCACCACGCCGCAGCGAAACGGCAGCGACTGGCAGAACTCCATCCCGTCCGCAGCACCGAGCGGCCGGATGTCAGCGGTGACGAAGTACGTTCCCCACGGCCGCAGCGGGTCGAACCCCGCCTGCGCCAACCCGGCGCACAGCCGGTCCCGCTTGTCCCCGAGCTGCCCGCGCAAACCGTCGTAATAAGCGTCAGGCAACCCGAGCGCCAGCGCGACGGCCGGCTGAAACGGACCCGCGTTGACGAACGTGAGGAACTGCTTGACCCGCAGCACCGCCGAGATCAGAGGTACCGGGCCACAGACCCAGCCGACCTTCCAGCCGGTGCAGGAAAAGGTCTTCCCAGCCGAGGAGATCTGCAGGGTACGCTCGCGCATCCCGGGCAGGCCCGCCAGCGGGAGGTGCTCGCCGTCAAAGACCAGGTGTTCGTACACCTCATCGCAGACCGCGACCACGTTGTGCTCCGCACACAGCGAGGCGATCAGTCCGAGCTCGTCGCGGTCGAAGACCTTGCCGGTCGGGTTGTGCGGCGAGTTGAGTAGCAGCAGCCGGGTACGCGGACCAAAAGCCAGCCGCAGTTCGTCCGGGTCGAAGCCGTATCCGCCGCGGTGGGGCCGCAGCGTCACGGGCCGCCGGACAGCGCCAGCGAGAGCGATCGAGGCAGCGTACGAGTCGTAGTACGGCTCAAAGCACACGACTTCGTCGCCAGCCTCACACAGCGCCAGGATGGACGCGGTGATCGCCTCGGTCGCGCCAGCGGTGACCAGCACCTCGCCGTCCGGGTCATAGGCCAGCCGCCAGAAGCGACGCTGGTGGCCCGCGATGGCTGCCCGCAGCTCGGGTATTCCCGGCCCCGGCGGGTACTGGTTGCGTCCGCCGCGCAGGGCCTCCACAGCGGCGTCAAGCATCTCGACCGGACCGTCGGTATCCGGAAACCCCTGGCCGAGGTTGATTGCGCCGGTGCGCACGGCGAGGGCGGACATCTCGGCGAAAACAGTCGTGCCGAACGGCCGCATACGCCGCACCAGCGGATCATCGTCCAGGCTCATGGCTGAGGTTTCGCTGGCTGAGGTTCCGCGATGGCCGTCCTCAGGAAAATCGCGGACCACAACGGTCGTCATGCATGCATGATGCACGCCCAGGGATCGGCTGACCAACCCGCCGAACATCCGCACCGTGCCATAACCAGCGCGTCGAGATGCTCCTCGCGGGTCCCGGCCACGGCCTGACGCCGCACTCGGCAACAGAAAAGTGGATCAATGAGCGGGGGTTGATGTGCATGCCCCAGCCCCGCGATACCGCTCCCTTGTTGCCGAGCGCTTATTGCCGAGCGCTCTCAAGCGCGGGTACGGACTGGTAGCGCTCGGGACGGCCGATACGGACATCGACCCCCGGGGAGTAGTGCACCAGGGGCTCGTCCCGCGGCTGGGGGAGGCCAGCCGCGGCAACCAGCCTGTCCTCAATGGCCACAGCCTGGGCCCGGTACAGGGGCCATGGTTCGTGCCACGCCCGTGCGAAGCGGCGCCGAGTACCGGCCGCGCTGAACAACATCCACCGGGCGGTTAGGAAGTGATCCCGTTCGTCGAGGTGACCGGGAGCGACCGGCTCACCGATCCGGATCTTCACGCGGCTGGCGGCTCGCGGACCGGGCCACCAGCGTGCGCAGCCGTAGGCGATCTCGTCCGCGGCCTCGAGCAGCCGCATCGACGACCAGAAGTAGGGCAGGCGGTAGGTGGTACGAGCGACGGCCACCGCACCGAGCCGGGCGGCGTCCAGGGAGAAGAACCAGATCCCCCGTCGACCTTCATGGTCATAAACATAGGTGCGGACGTTGGTCTCGCAGAAGGTCGACGCCCACGGTGCTCCGTGTCCGGCGGCTGTCGCGACCCGCATGAAAAACGGCACCAGACCGACCCAGGCCGCCCCGTCGTAGGTGTCGATCAGCAGCCCCCGCGGCAGGAGGCGTTGTACCACAGCCGGATCAAACGGCCAGTGCACGAAGGTCAGCCGCTCCCAGCGCTGCCGCATGATCGGTCGGTCCACCGTGAAGGGGCACGACCCGCCAAGCCCGGCTGCCCGCTCCCCGGCATGTGGGTCATCGCCGGGCATCTCCCCATGATGCACCACGGCCGGCCGCGGCCCGGCGCCCCCACGGCGGCCGGCTCGATATTTCTCCGCCTTCAGCCACCGGCCGCGAGACGGAACAGGCCCACCGTGGTGAACAGCGCCCTGGGCGTACCACCGCCATCGAGAACCTGCCCACGGCCATGGACCCGCTCGGCCCCCGCATAGGGCACTTCCGTGCGCACCACGTACCAGTCGCGTACATCGATGTCCTCGAAGAAGGTGACGGTCTGTGCCACCATCAGGCTGGTGTGCGGCCTGTCCGCCGCGCCGCGGTCGGCGATGAACAGTGGCAGCGTCGTGGGCTCGCACGCGTACGCCACCAATGCCCGCCACAGGGTGGCGTCGGCCGGGACGCTTCTCACCCGCATCCACAGCTCGTGGTCCTGCCATGTGCCACCGGCCGCGAGCCGCGTCTCCCATGGAAGAAGGGCCACCGCGACGGGGGTCGTGTCCGGTGGGTCCGGTCGCGGCCGGCCCGGCGTGGTGGCCGGCGCCGGGCCGGGCTCGTCCGCGGTGAGCAGTACCTGTGCCCTGCAGATCAGCTCCGGTCCCTGCCGGAACGCCAGGGACACCGAGGCGAACGTGCGTCCCCGCTGGAGCTGTTCGACATGGGCCTCCAGCGTCCCTTCCCATGTCCCGGAGCGGACGAACAACGTCTGCAGGGACTGGACCCGCTTCCCCGGGTACAGACGCTCGGCCAGGGCAACCTGTTGGCCGAGCAGCTGAGCGCCCAGTATCCCTCCGTGCGCACTGGGTAGGTTTCGCAGCGGAACGGGTGCACCGCTGAGCGCGGTGACCGGCGGCTGGACGTCCAGCACATCGAGCACGTCCTCGAGCACCTGCGCTCGGGTGACCCGCGACCGGCCGTACGGCGCCGCCTCGATCGGTCCCACCGTCGGATTCAAGGGTTCCTCCCCGTTGCCAGGCGCATCCCGAACGTGCCCCGTGCGCCTTAGAGCGCCCGGCAATAGGGGACGCGGCGTCGCGGGGCCAGAGCACGCACCTCGCCGCGTTGTCGTCAGTCGCCACCCAACACCAGGGTGGCTCCCTCCTCCGCCTCGCGCCGCACGCACCCCAGCCCCGCTCCTTGATCCACGCCCCTATTGCCGGGCGCTCTTAGTTCTACTGACAAGGGCGCCATGGAGGTAGCTGATGTGACGAATTCACACATCGAGGCAAAATGATCAAATGCTGTAACGGCCCTGGTCAGCGCCTTCAGCGCCGACGGACAAGTGCCGGGGACCGGAGGCCCGCGGCACCTCATGACGCGCCGCCGCGGACCCGCGGTCTTGTGTCAGCCAGTGCCAACCGCTCCCAACCGGTATGCCGGTGTCAGCCGCTGTCAGCCAGCGCCGGAGGTCCTTGCGAACGCCTCGTCCCGGGCGATGACCCCGATATCCGCCTGGTCGGTGAAAAGCCCGTCGATGCCGGCCTTCAGATAGGTCACCTGCTCGTCGATCGCCCGGCCGAAGTCGTTGGGGCTGGTGCCCCGCCGGTAGTCCACCGGCAGGAAGGTGTTCTCCGCCCGGAAGGTGTACGGGTGCAGCACCAGCCCCGCCGCGTGCGCGTCGGCGACCAGCGAGGTCGGCGTGCCCAGCGTGCCGTCCGCGGCCCGGGGGATGATCTGCACCTTGTCCGGCCCGATCCCGTCCGCGTAGGTTGCTATCTGCCGCAGCCCGGCCGGTGTCGACAGGTCCGCATACGTCCGCGGGTCACCGGCGTCAATCAGGTCGAACGGGGCACCGGCCGCGCTGAGCAACTGTACCGAGGCGGTGTGCAGGCCGAGCTTGCGCAGCTCTCGCAGGCTTCCCGTCTCGAAGGACTGGACGAACACCGGGGCGTTGCGACGGTTCAGGCCGTACCGGCGCAAAGTGTCCACAAGCCGCTGCTCGAGCGGCAGACCGGCCTTTCGGAAGTAAGTCGGATGCTTGGTCTCCGGGTAGACACCGAGTTCGCGGCCGAGCTCACGGGACAGCCGCTCGCGCAGCTCCAGCAGTTCGGTGAACATCGGGATCTCGAATCGCCCGTCGTACATCGTGTTCTCCTGCCGGACGACCGGCAGCCGCTCCTTGGCACGCAGCGTCTTCAGCTCGGCCAGCGTGAAGTCCTCGGTGAACCAGCCGGTGACCGGCACGCCATCCAACATCTTGGTCGCTCTGCGGGCGGCAAACTCCGGATGATCAGCAACATCGGTGGTACCGCCGATCTCCGGCTCGTGCCGGCAAACCAGGACCCCGTCCTTGGTAGGTACGAGGTCAGGCTCCATGAAGTCGGCGCCGATCCGGGCGGCCAGCTCGTAGGAAGCCAGGGTGTGCTCTGGGCGGTAGCCCGAGGCGCCGCGGTGCCCGATGACCAGCGTCGGCCGGCGCCGGTGGCCACCGAAGTCGGCGACCGGCACGCTCGCCGAGGCGCTCGAAGCCGTTGAGACGACGGTGGTGGCGGCAAGGGGAACTGCGGCAATACCCGCGATCACGGTCCGGCGGTCCACGAATCCTCCAGCGCGTTGACGGCGACCCTCGCCGACGGCACGCGCCACCCAGCGAACCGCTGGGAGAAAACGGGCGAACAGCTCACGCGTTACCCGTCGCCATCGGCCAGCCATCGAGTTGGTAAACCCGCTGACCTGATTATTCACGAACCTGATCAATGGTGTTTCCAACGCTATACCGCCGAACACGCGGACACCGGCGGATGAAGGCGGCCAGATTTCATCCGGCACCGGACTTTCTCACCGGCACTTTTTCGCCGGACGCTTTCTCAGCTGGTACTTTCTCACCGGGTGAGCGCGGAGATCTGGAGCTGATGGACGGCGGGGCTCGCGCATACCGTCTCCGGCACGCCAACCGGTAGCGGTAATGCCGTCCGGTTGGCTGGTGGGTAGATACGCAGAGCGACGGCCTCGGCGGTCTGGTTCGGCTCGTCACAGCCGGCTTGTATACCGGTACGGATCATTATCAGGAGGCTGGCCGCATGCTGCCCGGGCAGCAACATGATCGCCGTACCGGGGCCGCCGGTGCGGTCCGCCGCAGCGCCGAGCTGACGGCCACCCGCATCGACGTACGACACGCCGGGGAAGCCTCCGAGCACGCAGGATGCCGCGCCCGCGTTGGTCAAAATGATCTGCTTATAGCTGTGACCTGCGCTGCTATCCAGATTCACGGCACTCACCCGTAGGTTCGCGGTCAGGCAGCCGTCCCCCGGGCTGTCCTGCGCGGCGCCAGCGGCCGGCTCGGGCGTCGCGCCAGGCGAGGATGCGGCCTGACTTGCCGGGGAGACAAGGTCACCCAGCGCCGGTCCCGCCGTCACGCCACCCGTGCCACCGGATGCGCGGGTGCCACCCGCGCATCCGGCGCCGACCAGGGCAAACATCACCGCGAGCATCGCGGCAGCCACTATGCAGGGTTTTCGCCTGGTATCCATACAGTGTCTATCCATACAAGTATGTATCCGATGTCCATACCGGGGACGTGCGGAAATGGACATATTACCAGCGTCTCACCAGGGGCGGGCGCCCCTGGGGCAGATTCCGGTAAGAATCCGATAAAATGCCGGAACTCAGTGGTCGGGTAACAGCCGGGGTTTTCAGCCGGCCCCGTATGACGGGGAACGTTCTCCCCCGGGCCAGAATGGATCAGCCTGGTCTGGACACGGGGCCGGGCGCCACGCTGGTCGGCGTCTCGCCAGTCGACGCCCCACCGGCAGTACCCGAATCGGTTCGGTCAGCGACGTCAGCCGGGCCGCCCCCACGGCCCAACGGCGGCAGAGCGAGCGCGGCCAAAGCTCCCAGCAGCGCGAGTACCGCGGCGGCCTCGAGCGCGCGGCCATACCCCGCAACCAGCGCGGAGGCCGCTGCCTGGCCTTCGTTCCGCAACGAGCGGGTGTGGTTGGCCGCCAGCGTTACCAGCGCGGCGAGGCCGATCGAACCGCCCACCTGCCGAGTCGTGTTGACCACGCCTGAAGCGAGGCCCGCATCGCTTCGAGCGACACCGGTCGTAGCCGCGAGGGTGATCGGCGTGACGGCCACGCCCAGGCCCAAGGCGGTCAGGATGCTGGGAAGCATCAGGTCGTGGATATACGAACCGGTCACGGGGATCTGCCCCAGCCAGAACAGCCCCAGCGAGGAGATAAGCCCACCGGCGGCCACCAGCGTCCGCACACCGAATCGTGCGATCACCCGGGAGCCGACCTGTGCCCCGACGATGATTGTGAACGTCTGCGGCAGGAACACCAGGCCCGCGACGAGCGGTGAGTAGCCGAGCGAATTCTGTACATAGAGGGAAAGGAAATACCAACTCGGAAAAATGGCCATAGAAATGCAGAACATGGCGGCATTGGCCGCCGAGACGGAGCGAGACCGAAAAAGCCGCAGCGGCACAAGCGGCGCCTTCACCCGACTCTCGTAGAGCATGAAAACGGCGAGCAGGACCACCCCTACCAGAATGGGAGCCAACGCTGATACCGACCCCCAGCCATGGGTGTCAGTGTCCACGAGCCCCCACACGAACGCGGTGAGCCCGCCGGTGACGAGCACAGCGCCGACGAAGTCCATCCGGCGCGGCGCATCCTCGTTACGCGTCTCGGTGAGCAGCAGCCGGGCCACGATCAGGCCCACCGCGCCGATCGGGACGTTGACGAACAGGATCCAGCGCCAGGAGATGAGATCGGTGAGGATGCCGCCGGCGAGAGCCCCGGCCGCCCCACCGGCCCCGGCGACGGCGCTCCAGGTGCCCAACGCGCGGGCCCGGACGGCCGGCTCGCGGAATGTCGTGGTAATGATCGTAAGCGTCGCCGGTGAGAGAACGGCACCGCCGAGCCCCTGCGCGGCCCGGGCCGCGATAAGCATCCCCTGGCTCTGCGCAAAGCCGCCGACCAGCGACGCCCCAGTAAACAGGCCCAGCCCGAGCAGGAAAAGCCGCCGCTGGCCGAACAGGTCCGCAGCCCGCCCGCCCAACAACAGGAAGCCAGCGAAGACGATCGTGTAGGAGTTCACCACCCACTGCAGACCGGTTTCACTGAAATCAAGATCATGACGAATCGACGGCAGCGCGACGTTAACGATCGAAACATCGAGAATCACCATGAACTGGCCCAGGCAGGCGACCGCGAGGATCGCCCAGGATGGAACCGCCCGGGTGCCGGGGTGCGACCTCACGGTCAGTGTGTCCACGCCTGGCGGCAACTCCGTTACCCCGCAAACCATTCCTGCGTTGGCGCGAGGGACGATCGTCCGCCTGGTCCGCACTGGCGTCCTCTTGCCGATTACCGGGCCCTCCCTCCGTCCACTGTCCGCCCTCCGCCCTCCGTCTCCGCCCTCCGCCGGTCACGTCCACGTCCACCTCAGACGTGGACGTGACCGGATGGATCCGCCCGCGAGCCTCCCGGCGGACATCCGAGCCACGGACGGGACAGGCTGCGGCGCCAGCCCTCATGCGCGCGCCCACCGCACCGTAGCCAGAGCAGAACAGCCGCCGTGGACAGGGAAGTGAGTCGATCAGCTGCCCGCACCCGACCACCGGATCCGGGCGGCCCCATCATCCTGTATGCTGCTGTTCAGCTCCTGAGTGAAGCTCCTGCCAGCATGACGGGAGGGGCAAACCTCGGGGTTGGGCCCAGAACATCGCAAGCGGGTTCGTGATACAACTGAACAGCACACAGCATGGTCCCGTGGTGAAGCCTGGAGTTCACGCCGCCCTGTCAAGGCGGAGGTCGCGGGTTCGAATCCCGTCGGGACCGCGCTCGCACCACAGCGTGATACTGCTCTCGTCGGCTGGGGTGATCTGATCCTGTCATCTGTGGCAGGATGGCAGCATCGGGGCAGGTAGCTCAGTCGGTACGAGCGTCCGCCTGAAAAGCGGAAGGTCGGCGGTTCGACCCCGCCCCTGCCCACCA
>NZ_CAKJTP010000081.1:8973-10465 GCF_917627335.1 Protofrankia sp. CiT1
CCCCTAACCAGCCAGAGCACTGCCCATCGATGATCTCAGCGGGCAGTGTGGTCTCAGCCCTGGTTTCAGTTGTAGCAACGCTGCGGCAACCCCCGTCGGCACCAAGCCTCAGCGCCACCCTCGTCCCACCATCAAGAAATGATGGAATCTGGCGTCGTCGACGTCGGTGGCGGTGGCTGCACCGCCACCAAGGACCTCCCTGCATGCGTCGCCGGAACCTTACATGTCGTTACGACGACATTCTCGTCAGCTGGCACGGACCAACCGAACATCGTCGCCAACGATCGTCCCTGTTTCCCGGGGCGACCTCCGTCCACCCGGCGGGCCGCGACGCACGCATCGGGCCGGCACCCCGCTCGGCGCCTCGGAGCGTCGCGGCCTGCTCCCCTCGACAGACCCCACCGGAAAGCGCAGTGCCGACTGCTCCGGCCGCGCTCCGCCGTGGGCACGAACCAGCCTGCCTCACCACATAATGATCTCACCGGTGACTGGTGCACAATGTAGTCCACTTGTATCCAGGAGCATCATCACCGAACGGAAGGTGAACCGGGGGTGGAGGACCGGCCGGACGGCGACCCAGCGGCATTCCTCAGCTACGCGCACGCCGACGACACCTACGCCAGCGGCCAGATCACCGCGTTCCGGCAGCAGTTAGAAGGCGAGCTGCGGGCACAGGTCGGCCACGACCTCCACATCTTCCAGGACCGCGACGACATCACCTGGGGGCAGGCGTGGAAGGAACGGGTCGACGACTCCCTCGACGCGGCCACCTTCATCATTCCCATCGTCACCCCGCGCTTCCTGGCCAGCGACCAGTGTCGGCGGGAACTGGTCCGCTTCCTCGAGCGGGAGCAGCGGCTGGGCCGCACCGACCTGGTCCTCCCGGTCTACTGGATCGAGGTGCCGGACCTGGAACGGCGCGGCTCACGCGCCACCGACGACTTGGTCGCCGCGTTGTCCGCTCGCCAGTACGCCGACTGGCGGGAGCTGCGGTTCACGGCGCTGTCCGACCTGGCATGTCGCCGGTTGATCGCCGATCTGGCCCGCAGGCTCCGCGACACCCTCGTCCCGCCGACCCACATCGTCGACCCGCGGGGCCGGGGGGATGTCACCACGGTGGCCGCCGCCGTGGCCGCCGCTCACCCTGGGGATCGGATCCTGATCCGCCCCGGGGTGTATGAGGGGCCGGTCGTGCTCGACAAGCCGGTCGAACTGGTCGGCGAGGGGCCACCCGACGAGATCACCCTTGTTGCCGCTGATGGCAGCGTGGTGACCTCCACCGCCCCGTATGGGGTCGTCCGCGGGCTGACCTTGCGGGTAACCGGGCCACCCCGAGAGCCGGAGGAAGCCCCAGTGGTCGACGTCCACGCGGGTCGGCTGCTGATCACCGACTGTGATATCAGTGGCAGCGCCACCGGGGTGGCCGTCCACGGCACCGCTGCCCCGCAGGTCCGCCGCTGCCGCATCCACCACACCTCCGGCCCCGGCGTGT
>NZ_CAKJTP010000081.1:11198-19546 GCF_917627335.1 Protofrankia sp. CiT1
ACGTGTTCGACAACGGGGCAGGGGTGTTCGAGGACAACACGGTCACGGGCAACCGGATAGGGGATTGGGAGACGTCCGGAGCCGACAGCGCCAGGCTGGTTCGCATGGCAAGCTCCAGCGGACACGATGCGCCCGACGCCTCGGGGCCGATGAGTCCCGCCGTGGCCGGCTCGCCGCCCACCCAGCCTGTGTAGAAAACGCCCAGGACTCTGTCCCGGATCCCGGCACATTCCTCCGGAAAATCTGGAGAAGAGGAGAGACGGCGGCAGCCTCTTGATCTCGTCAGCCCGCCCGACGGGCTCGCCGCCGAGCCCACACGGCTGGCATCATGGAACCATAAACGCCGTTCGCATGCGTGCCTCAGGTGAGTTGCCGCTGCCGGCGGAGGTTGTGGCGGCGCTGCACGCTGATGAGGGTGACCTTGTCCGCTTCGACATCGTGGGCGACGGCATCGTCCGGTTGGCCCGGGTGCCCCCGACGAGGCAGGCTTCTGGACGGAGGAGTGGCAGGCCGGCGAGCGTAGGGCGGAGGCGGACGTGGCCGCCGGCCGCGGGCGGCTGTACCACAGCGCCGAGGACATGTTCGCCGACCTCGACGGCTGACCGGCGAAATGCCCACCTTCCTGCGTCTCGACACGTTCCTGGAGGATTTCCGGCGGCTCACCCCCGAGCAGCAGGCGCGGTTTCGCCGGGTCGTGCTCGACGAGTTCGTCCCGGACCTGGTCACGGGTCGGTTCCGGCCGGGGTTACGGGTCAAGCGGGTGCAGAGCATGCCGGGTGTGTGGGAGATGACCTGGGCACCGGACGGCCGGGCGACGTGGCAGTACGGCGCCGACACGAGGCCAGCACGCCCAGTTATCAAGATCAATCTACGCTACGTAGCGTTGCGGCAGCTCCCATGCAGGCCGCGTATTCCACTCTGAGTCTTGGTAGGGTTTCATGCCGGTATGGAACCCAGCGTCGAGATACCGTCCGGCGGCCAGTGGTGGCGAAACGCTGTCCTCTACGAGGTATACGTCCGCAGTTTTGCCGATTCTGACGGTGATGGTGTTGGCGACCTGGCCGGGGTGCGCTCCCGCCTAGACTATTTGCGCAACTTAGGGGTGGACGGGATCTGGCTCACTCCCTTCTACCCATCCCCGATGGCTGACCACGGCTACGACGTCGCTGACCACCGTGACGTCGACCCGCTCTTCGGTGACCTCGCCACCTTCGATGCCCTCCTGCGCGATGCCCACTCCCTCGGCCTGAAAGTCCTCCTCGACCTCGTCCCGAACCACTCCAGCGACAGGCACCCGGCATTCCAGGCGGCCCTGGCCAGCCCGCCCGGTTCCCCCGAACGGCAGCTGTATGTCTTCCGCGATGGCTCCGGCCCGGACGGCGCGCTCCCGCCGAACAACTGGGTGTCGGTGTTCGGTGGTCCGGCTTGGGCCCGGCTCCCGATCGAGCCGCCGGAAGGCAGCGAATCAGGCGGCCCTCCGGACCCGCCACCCAGCGGGCAGCCTCGGCAGCCGAGGCAGTGGTACCTGCACCTGTTCGCCGCCGAACAGCCGGACTGGAACTGGAGCCACCCGCAGGTCCGCGAGGACCACGAGCGCACCCTGCGGTTCTGGCTCGACCGGGGGGTGGACGGGTTCCGCATCGACGTCGCCCACGGCCTGGTCAAGGACGCCGAGCTGCGGGACAACCCCGCCGGTACGGAGCTCGCCCCCCACACCGCCTTCAGAGACGAGCACGAGCCGCATGTCTGGGACCAGGACGGCGTCCACGAGATCTACCGCGGCTGGCGCCGGCTCTTCGACGAGTACGACCACCGGGATGGCCGGGACCGGGTGCTGGTCGGCGAAACGTGGGTCGCCGACCCGGACCGGCTCGCCCGCTACGTGCGCCCCGACGAGCTCCACCTGACGTTCGCGTTTTCGCTCCTGACCACGCCGTGGTCGGCCGCGGCGTGGCAGGCGGCTGTGCGCGCGGATCTGGCCGCCACCGCCCGGCACGGCTGCGCGCCGACCTGGGTGCTTGCCAACCACGACGTGGTCCGCCCAGCGACCCGGTACGGCGCAGGCGAAGCCGGGATGCGCCGGGCGCGGGCCGCGCTGCTGACGATGCTTGCCCTGCCCGGCGCTGTCTTCCTCTACCAGGGCGACGAACTCTGCCTGCCACAGGCCGACGTCGCGGCGCAGTGGCGCCAGGACCCGGTGTGGCGGCGTTCCGGCGGCACCTCCCCCGGCCGCGACGGCGCCCGGGTGCCGATGCCGTGGGCTGGGCAAAGCCCGCCGTTCGGCTTCGCTCCACCCGGGGTGACGCCGTGGCTGCCCCAGCCGCCGGGTTGGGTGGCGTTCAGCGTCGAGGCGCAGGCTGGCGATACCACCTCCGCGCTCGTTTTCACCCGAGAGGGGCTGCGGTTACGCCGGGCGTTACCGGCGTTCGCCGGGTCGGTGCCGGACACGTTGCGGTGGCGGGAGGACACCCCGCCCGGCTGCCTGGCCTTCGACCGGCTACCCCCGAGTAGTTGGGCTGGCCCCACAACAGAGAGCGACAGCGAAGGCGAACACCACGACGGTGGCATGCACGACGGTAGGCGTGCCCAGCCACCCATCGGGGGTCATACCGTTACCTGCGTTATGTCAACGGCAGATGTACACGTCCAGCTGATGGTCCCGGGCCGGCTGGCACTGGCGAGCAATCCAGTAACCTACAACGGCACAACGATTACATTGCCCCCGGACACCGCGGCCTGGGTAATCGCTACCCACCGTTCCCCTCCGCTCAACCTATGACCTGCGATCACGATGTATACGGCTTTCCCGGATCGGGATTTGAGAGATCGCCCTGCGGTCTAGAGTCATGCGGACGACCGTAGATCTCAGCGATCCACCGTGGGCCGATAATCGCGGACGGCGAAGCACACACAACGCCCGGCGGGCAAGGTATCCGTCGGCAGGAGCCTCGGCGAGAGCGTCAGATCGCTGGCGCGAGCGGGCGGGTGTGCCCGACTGACGAGGGTCTTCGAGGTGGCGCAGGGCGCGCGTGTCTTCCCATAGATCGACGGGCACTCGCCCGGGGATTTTTAGCTGAGCCGTCTCAAGCCCTATCGGCGACGGTATGCAGCCGACCGAGGCTGAATATCCTGCACGATTACCGCATGCTTTGATTCGTCGATCCGGTACAGCACGCGCCACTGGACACCAAGTCGGGCGCTGTAAAATCCGGACAACGTCTCTCGAAGAGGCTTGCCGATATGGTAAGGCGCCTCAAGGAGTGGTCCGGTGATGAATTCAACAGCCGCAGCGGCAACGTCCTCCGGAAGCAGTTCGGAGATAGCCCGCCGGGCCGGCCGGCTCATTCCGAGATCGTAGGGGCCGCCGCTCACCGCTCGCGCTCAGCCAGCAACGCGCGCGCTGCTTCGATGCTGTACACCACATCGCCGGCCTGCTCAGCTTCGCGGGCCTCAGCCAAGCCCCGAAGCGCAGCCGGATCAGCAAGGATCTCGGCGGTTTCACGCATCGACAGGTACTCCTCTATCGCGACCAGCACTGTCTGTTGCACGCTGCGATGTTCGGATTCGGCGACCTGCTTTAGCTGCTCTTCAACCTCGGGTGGCAAGCGGAGTGTCATAGCCATACCATTATGGTATCATAACGGTGTTGCTCACTGAGGCAGGAGCACGCAGTCGAACGTCAGCGGGTGACCCCGGGCCGCCCAGAGCCTGGGCCCCTCACTAGTCAACATGCATCATCACCGCCCCCTCGGTCTCCTGCTCGGAGTCCTCGTCGTGCCGGCCAGCGTCCGGGACAGCGACGGCGGCCGGCTGCCGGTCGACCGCTTTGATCAACGACGTGGCGATCGGCTCGATTCGCCGCGCATCGATGGTGATCTTCAGATCCTCGGTCTGACTGCGATCCGGAACCCTTGCCACTCGTCGCCTCCGTGTGTGGCCGCGACGCACAAAACGTCCGCCATCGACGCCAACGGCAGCAACCTTACCGGCACCCCTGGCTGGGTCAGGGCTCTTTCTCATGGGGCAAAGGCGGCCTCGTGACCGGGACCACGCGCAAGCCTCTTTCCAGGCCGGTGTAGTCGCTGGGGTTGGTGGTGAACAGCGGAAGGCCCTCCGCGACCGCCGTAGCGGCAATCATCAGGTCCGCGATCCGGCGACGCGGCTTGCGACCCGCGGCGACGATGGCCGCGGACAACCGGCCGTAGACCCGCGCAGCCTCGGCGTCGAACGGGATCGGGTCGAACTCGTTCTCAACGCGCTGGAGTATCTCCATCCGCCGCGCCCGTTCCGCATGCTCGTCGTACAGGTCCTGCTCGTCGTTGCGCCGCACCTGGTGCGGCCCGGCGGACAGCTCCGCCAGTGTCACCACGCTGATCGCCATCTCGTCCGGAAGCTCGGCAACGTTGACCCAGCGGCGCAGGATCAGGATATTGGTGTCCAGCAGGCCCTGCCGGGCGGATTCACCGATCATAGGCGCTCGTCGCCTCATGGTCAGCCGCCGTGTCCTGGTCGGCGCGGAACGCCGCCAGATCGGCGTCAGGAGCGTTGCGCGACATCGCGGCGAACTCCTGCCGCGAGACGAACCGGCGCCGACGCCGCATTGGGACGAGCTGCCCGATCTGATGACCATCCCGAGTGACCGTGAACGACTGCCCATGCTCGACGGCGTCCATGATCTCCCGAGACCTCGACCGCAGATCCCGCTGCGTGATCTCAGGGACGCCCACCCCGACAGCGTAGCACCCAGTGCCACACCGTGCCGCACCGAAAATCGCGAGCCACGCCAAACGTGATCGCTTGGAGCGCCCGAGGACAGGGCGTTCGATCAGTGAGCGGCTCAGCCGTGCCCGATCCGGCGAGGCTGCGGAGGAAGGCGTCCTGGTGATGGGCGCCGACTGACGACAACGCGGCCGGACGGGACGCGGGGAGCCGCGAGCCGGACAGTCCTCTTCTCGGGCGCTCTTAGCGGTCGGCAATAGGGGACGCGGCGTCGCGGGGCTGGGGCACGTTCATCGCCGCCCCGGATCACGACCAGCCGTGCCAGCGCGGATGCGTTACCCGCTCCGCCCGCGGGACCCGTAGCTTGTGCACGACGCGCTCGGCCCCGTCCACAACGTGCGCATATAGCACGCCGCCGAGTCCAGCCCGGCCAGGGCGAGGCCACCACGCACCAGAGCCCTCCAAGCACGCGCGTCGGCGAGCTGCCGGATGCGCGATATCTCCGTCCGGCCGGGTTGGTGCCAGCACCGATGCCACGGGACCGTGCCGCGCATAACGTGACACGAGCTGCCGCAGGGCGAGGCTTGCCTGGCGGGAAAGCTGTCGATCATACCTGTTGGGGGTGATCCGATGGGTGATTACCGCCGCCGGCAGGAACGATCGCCACGGGCTTCGCTGGCTCGGGAAGCTTCGCCAGAATTTCGTGCAAATCAAGGTAAAAAATGTTCTTCATTCGCTATAACGGCAGGACTGACGCCGGGCCGGAACGCTTCCTGCCCGCCCGCCGGGGCTGGGCATCGATCACTCTTGCCGGGCGCGCTGAGACGCCCATGAACCGATGAGACGACCCATCAGCGGACGGAGGTGACAGATGGCTACGGCGACGCCGGACACCATCGGCACCGTGCTCACCCAGCTGCTGACCGCAGCGGCGGATGCCGCGCGGGACGGCGGCGACCGGCTTGGCGACCTGCTCAAGGAGGCCGAGGGCGCACCCGAGCGGCTCGTGGACGACATCAAGCTGTTCGCCGAGCAGCAGCTCGACCGGCTCAAGCAGCTCGTCAACCCGCCGGACTGGTGGAACCTGCTCGTGATCGCCCTGCTGGCGATCCACGAGCTCGACCCTGACCACCTGCTGGTCGGCACCTGCCAGATGCCCGACTGGGCCCGGATGCTGACGCTGACCTACCTGCCGACGACGCCGGACGCAGTCCAGGCCTCGGTCACCCTTGGGCTTGCCCTGACGGGCGACGGGCGGCATGGCTCGATGATCAAGATCAGCGGCGCGCTCGACGGCGTCCAGATCCCATCCGGCGGCGGCCCGCTCACGGTGGGCATCGCGACCGACCCTGGCGGGACCGCCACCTGGCTCATCCCGTTCGGCGGCCCGGTGACCACACCCAAAGGCACCGACGGCACCGGTGGCGTGCGGCTGTCCGTGGCGCTCACGCCTGGCCTGGACCAGGACGCCGGAGCCGCCCGGCTGAGCGTCGGCAAGGTGCGGCTCGAGCTGGCCCTGCGGTATCCGGCGCAGCCGCCGGACCACCCGCTGTGGCGGCTGTTGGTGGGCCTGAGCGGCGACGGCGGCCGGCCGGGGCTCGACGCCGAGGTCGACCTGCAGAGCCTGCTCGGGCCGCTTGGCTCGATCGTCGCCCTCAGCCCGCCGGACATCCGGTACTCGCCGCGGCTCGTGCTCGTGGCGGACGAGTCCCCCCAGTTCACCCTCGGCCCGAGCTGACGGAGTCACTTATGAGCGGGAATGGCTGGATCGTCGGCACCCTGGACGTCGCCGGGCGCCCCGACGGGACCGCGAGCGCTGTCAGCGTCGACCTGAGCGTCAGTGCCGGCCTCGACCTGCCGGGGCTGCGGCTGCGGGTGGACGACGCGCGCGTCGAGGCCCAGCTCAGCGTGCGCCTGCGACCGCCAGGCCTGGAAATGCGGGCCGTACCGATGCTGCCGGCGGGGGCCGGCGCGGAGCTGACGTTGCCGGGTGTGACGGGCAGCGGCTACCTGCGCCGCGACGGCGACCGGTGGGCCGGCGCGCTGTCGGCCCGGCTCGGGCCGGTAGCGGTGAGCGGGTTCGGCATCCTCGACCTGAGTGGCGGTGGCCTGTCCCTGGTGGCGCTGCTGGCGGCCGAGTTCGACGTCCCCGTCCAGCTGTCGTTCGGGTTCACGCTGGTGGGCGTGGGCGGGCTGGTGGGCCTCGGCCGGCGCCCCGACATCCCGGCCCTGCAGGCCGCGGCCAGCTCCGGGGAGCTGTCCCGGCTGCTGTTCCCCCGCGTCCCGATCGTGGGCGCCGACCGGCTGCTCCCGGTGCTGAACGGCTGCTTCCCGGCCGCGCCGGGCAGCGCGGTCGCCGGCCCGATGCTGAAGCTGGGCTGGGGCACGCCCACAGTGGTCGCGGCCACCATCGCGGTCCTCGCCAGCGACGACGGGGTGGTGATCATCGGCCGTGTCGCCATCACGCTGCCGTTCGAGCAGGCGGCGCTGATCCGGCTCGAAGCGCTCGTCTTCGGGACGATCACCGGGGACGGCCTGTCCATCGAGGCGACGCTGGCGAACTCGCGGATCGTCGGCATCCCGGTCGACGGCGAGCTGCGGCTGCGCCTGCGCACCGGGGACGACCCGCTGTTCGCGCTCTCCGCTGGCGGCTTCCATCCGGCCTTCACCCCGCCCGACGGGATGGCGGGGATGACACCGATCCACACCGAGATCTCCCCAGGCCCGATGCTGCGCGCCCGGCTGGCGGCCTATCTGGCCGTCACCACCGAATCGGTCCAGTTCGGCGCGCGTGCCGAACTGCGGGCCGGGATCGATGGTTTCAATATCTCGGGCCATTTCGCGTTCGACGCGCTGATCCAGCTCGACCCGTTCGGTTTCGCCGTCGACTTCTCCGCCCGGGTGAGCGTGGAGTGCGCCGACTTCTGTGTCGGCAGCCTCGGCCTGAGCGGGCACCTCTCCGGCCCCAGCCCGTGGCGCATCCACGGCCACGCCAGCGTCTCGGTGCTGTGGTGGGACGTCGACGTGGACATCCCCGAGCTGACCTGGGGCTCGTCGGACGCGCCGCAGCTCCCGAAGCCGCGCGCCCCGCTCGACGTCCTGCTCGGCCAGCTCCGCACCGCGTCGAACTGGACGGCGAGCACCGCGCCCGTCCCGGCGGTGGTCGAGCTGCGCCCCGGCCCGGATCATGGGGCCGCCGCCGTCCACCCGCTGGCTGAACTGCGGTTCGCGCAGACCACCGTGCCGCTCGGGGTCGCCCTGCAACGCATGGACGGGGTCCCGCTGCCCGCTGCGGTGACCCTGCGGGTGAGCGCGGGCGACCCGGAGCCGCCGCTGACCATGACACCCGCGGCGTTCGCCCCGGGGCAGTTCCTCGCCCTCGACGCCACCAGTGCGCTGGCCGGCGCCGGCTACGCACAGTTCGACGCGGGGTTCCTGCTCACGCCGAACGCCGTCGTCTTCGGGCCGAAGGAATCCCGCTCGATCGACCCCGAGCTGTGTGTGATCGCCCGGCGGTTCCGGTTCCCGACGACCGTCCCCCTCGGGCCGCCGCTGGCCCTGGCGGCCACGACCGGCCACGGCCACGCCCCCGCGGCGGTGGCCAGCCCGCTGGTGCGGCTGCGGGATCC
>NZ_CAKJTP010000082.1:0-7326 GCF_917627335.1 Protofrankia sp. CiT1
TCCGTCTGTCATCCGGCACCCCCGAACAACTTCCGGCGGCGACCACTAAGCACCGAGCTTCTTGGTGTACGAGGGGACCACCGTGGCCGCCGGCGGTGGCCGGCGCGACCGGGACACTGCTCGCGTCCGGGCTCATCCGTGGGCTGCCCATCCGTGACACGCTGGGCGCTGGCGTGGCGCTGGCCGTTGCCGCGGTGCCCGAGGGCCTGCCGTTTCTCGCCACGGCCGCCCAGCTCTCCGCGGCCCGACGGCTGTCCGCCCGCGGGGCACTGGTGCGAAACCCGCGGACCATCGAGCCTCTCGGCCGGGTGGACGTGCTGTGTTTCGACAAGACCGGCACGCTCACACGAGGCAGGATCGCGCTGGGCGCACAAGTACGGCGGAGAGCATCGCCACCGAACTCGGGGTGCTTGACAGCGGCCGGGTGATGACCGGTATGGAGATCGATGCGCTGGATGGCGATGTGCTGGACGCGGTGCTGCCCGAGGTGTCGGTGGTGGCCCGCGGGACACCGGCGCACAAGGTGCGGGTCATCCGGTCGTGTCAGCGGCTCGGCAAGATGGTCGCGATGACCGGTGACGGGGCCAACGACGCGCCCGCGATCCGGCCTCGCTGACGTCGGGATCGCTCTTGGGAAACGCGGCATTCCGGCAGCGCGGGCCGCCGGGGACGTGGTCGTCGCCGACGACAGGTTCGAGACGACTCTGGATGCGCTGGTCGAGGGCCGGGCAATGTGGGCCTCGGCCAGTTCTTCGGCTGTTCCCCGCTCGGCCCACTCGGCCCGACGACCGCCGTCGGTGCCTGTGTCGGCGGGACGCTGCTGTCGAAGGTGCTGGAACCGGTCGCGGCGCGCCGTCCCGGACGACGGCGCGCTTGCGCTCCCCTTTCTAGATCATGGTCTGCATCGACCACCAGCCATCAGGCACCCCTGTTGCCGACCGGCAACAGGGGCGTGGCGTCGCGGGGCTGGGGCACGCATCCGCATCCGCATCCGCATCGCGACGGCGCGCCCCAGCCCCGCTCTTTTCAGCCCTGGACGGGCCGGTTGCCCGTCATGTCGGCCCCGGGCGCCGCCTTCGCGACCAGGTCCGGGATGACCTCGGACAGCTCTCCTGGCGACCAGCGCCCCTGACGGTCGACGCTCGGGCCGTTGACCCAGCTTTCGACGACGGTGATGTTGCCACCGAACACCGCGAACACCCGGCCGGTGACGTCCTTCGAAGCGGTGCTCCCCAACCAGACCACGGTCGGGGAGATGTTCTCCGGCGCCAGCGGATCGGCGTCGCCGGAGGCATCCTTGATGGCCTGCACGGAGGCCAGGTCCTCGGTCAGCCGGGTCAGCGCGGTCGGCGAGATCGCGTTGACGGTCACCCCGTAGCGGCCCAGCTCCTGCGCGGTGATCACAGTGAAGGCCGCGATACCCGCTTTGGCCGCGCCGTAATTGGACTGTCCAACATTGCCGAACAGGCCGGACGGTGACGTGGTGTTGATGATTCGCGCGTCGTTGGGCTGGCCGGCCTTGGCCCGGTCACGCCAATAGGCGGCGGCGTGGCGGGTCGGTCCGAAGGTGCCCTTCAGGTGCACCTTGATAACCGCGTCCCACTCGGCCTCGCTCATGTTCGCGAGCATCCGGTCACGCAGGATGCCGGCGTTGTTCACGACGACGTCCAGCCCGCCGAAGGTGTCTATGGCCTGCTGAATGAGGTTCTTGCTGCCGTCCCAGCTGGAGATGTCGTCGGTGTTGGCGACGGCCTCCCCACCGGCGGCCCTGATCTCGTCGACGACGGTCTGGGCGGGGCCGGCCGAGGCCCCCGAGCCGTCCCGGCTGCCGCCGAGGTCGTTGACGACGACCTTGGCGCCCTCCTGGGCGAACAGCTTCGCGTGCTCGCGGCCGATACCGTTGCCGGCCCCGGTGACGACGACGATGCGCCCCTCGCAGATCCCGGTCATGCCCGCACTTCCACTGTCATGATCTATCTCCAATGTCGGATGGTGCTGTACCGCTGTTCCACATGATGCTGTGGACGTGTTTGACGTGCTGGTTTGTTATTGATCATCGATTGGCCTGGTGGCGGGGATACCGCCCAAGGCTGGTTGGATCCCGGTGCATCCTCACGCGCCATGGGGTCCGCGGGCCACTGAAACCGTTGAATCGGCTGGACGATTGAAGCGCTGGGACGCCTTCCCGCCAGCTCGACCAGCCTGCCGGTGGGAGATGCCTACGTGACGATGAAGGTCGCCGAGCCCCTGAGATGGACACCGCCGGTCTGGCGGGTCGCGGTGAGCTCGACGTCGACCAGACGCCGGCCGTTCTCCTCGCGCCGGCCAGCTACGCGGCCGGTGTATGTCAGGACGTCGTCCGGCCATGCCTGTTCCCCGAACCGCACCTGGAACCGGCGGATGTTCGCCGCGCCCAGCCAGTCGGTGGCATAGGTCGCGAGGATGCCGGCCGGCAGCATCCCGACCGCGAAAACGGTCGGGAAGCCCGCGGCCCGCGCGAACTGTTCGTCGTGATGGATCGGGTTCATGTCCCCGGACGCGCCCTGGTAGCGGACAAAGTCCGTACGGGTGAGCGGCGCGTCGGTGAAGGGTGCCGCGGTCACCCCGAGCTGGAGCTCGTCCCAGGTCGTGGGATTGGTCCTGATGGTCGTAGCGTTCGTCATGATGCCGTGGGCCCTTCCGCCGGTGCCTGGCTGGTGACGATGACAGTGGTCTTCGACTCGGCCACGAGCCGGCCCTCGGGCGTGCGGAACTCGGTGACGAGTTCGACGAGCCGCATGCTTCCCCCGCGCTTGCCCCGCTTGTCGTAGCTGTTGGCGATGCGGGTCTGGCCGACGAGGCGGGTACCGGCCCGCGGCGGCTCACCGTGGAAGACAAACTCCTGTTCACCGTGCAGGATGCGGGCCGGATCGCCGATCTCCTCCATGGGTGGGGCGTTCTCGGGTCCCGTCCAGAAGGCGGCCGTGGCCAGAAAGGTCGCCGGCGACACCGGCACGTCGGCCGTCAGATAGCCAGGGTTGGACGACTTGGTGGCGCGGGCGAACTCGCGGATTTTGCCGAGCTCGACCTCCATCGTGAACGGGGCTCCGGCCATGGCCGCTCCTTTCGACAGGCGATTACGCGTTCACGGCACGCGCATGCGACTACGCGTTTACGACGTTGTCATTTCCACGGCCCAGATGCATCATGATCGAATTTTGCCGCGGCTGGCGGGCCGCCTGACCGCCGTCAGCGGCGTCGCCGGTCGGCCGCTCGCTGGTGGACAGTGGGTAAGCACGCTGGGTAAGCAGCGAGGATGTTGGGTGCGCGTGGCGCGTGCGCCTCGGTGAGGCTGGCGGGCGCCGAAGGCTCGTTGTGATTTCGCTGCGTACCTGATTGCGTCGGTGCGAGGGTGGTCCGTTGATCTGCGCCCGGTGAGGACTGGGACCGTTTCTTTGGCGCGCGGACGGGCGGATCCCCTGTGCAGGCAACCTTCGTCGACCTACGCTCAGTTCGATGACGCGGTTCGCGGATCGTGACGGTGGCACGGGGGGACGGCATCGATCACCCTGGGGGAGATCGGGCCGGATCCTTCCTGTCCGTTGGGGGCGCATCGTCGCCGCGGCCACGGCGTTGCTGATCGTCGTGGGGATGGGTGCGTGGCTGCGCTTCCGGCCGGTCGGGGCGCAGGCGGTCTCACCGCATGAGCCCGCGGCCGTCGCGGTGACCGGGGCCCCCGGCGCCGTCGCCGGGGGCGTGACCACGCCGCCCACCCCCGTCGACACGGGCCGTGGCAGCGGGAACGAGGCCGCCGTCGGCGGCGCTCCCAGCCCCACCGGACGAGCGACAATGCCGCTGCCGATGGTCGCCGCCGACGGCAGCGCCCGGATCATCTCTCCCACGGCAACCGCGGCCTCGGTCGCGGGCCTGGTGTTCGCGCCCGGCACGGTCGGCTTCGGCTCGGTGAACTCCTCGGCCACGGTGGAACTGCGCAACATCGGTACTACCGCCGTCGACTACCGGTTCGCGGCAGCCCCGGCCTGGCTCACCATCGCCCCTTCGGCCGGCGCGGTCGTCGCGGGTGGCCGCGCGACAATTGTTTTTTCCCTCGACCGTGCCGCCGCGCCGGTTGGCACGGTGGATATCCCGGTCGCGGTCGCAGCCCGCGGCGGTGGGGCAGCGGCCGACAGCCGCGGGGCGATTCGGGTGACCGCGGCCGTGTCCGGTCCGCCCGCCATCGACTCGGTCGCCGCGGTCCCCTCGATCGTCTACCCGCTGGGATGCGCGTCCGCGTCCAGCCCGGCCCGGTCGACGGTGTCGGTGCGGGCGACCGACTCGACCGGTGTTTTCGGTGTACGGCTGGTCGCCCGGCTGCCGGATGGCCGGACGACGGCCACCTCCCTCGATCTTGACAGCGCGACCGGGCAGCAGTCCGCTTGGTCCGGGCCGGTCGGGCCATCGACCACCGCTGGTCCGTTGTCCTTCACCGTCACGGTCACCAACCTCAACGGTTTGCATGCCGACTCCACAGGTTCCCTGGACGTGCGGGAGTGTCCCGCCCCGGCCGGGTGAGGGGCGTCGCGGGGCCGACGTCCCCGGCTGCCGGATCATGGCCCTTGCGCCACTGCGGAGGTGACAGAGGCGTTAAGCTCCGCGTATGGCATCGGTGTCGCTGTCCAAGGGCGGCAATGTGTCGCTCAGCAAGGTCGCTCCGAACCTCACGGCGGTGACCGTTGGCCTGGGCTGGCAGGTACGCCAGACCTCCGGCGCAGACTACGATCTTGACGCGAGCGCGATTGTCGTCAACAACCTGGGCAAGGTTCTGTCCGACCAGTACTTCGTCTTTTTCAACAACCTGATGAGCCCCGACGGGGCCGTGAAGCACCTGGGTGACAACCTTGTCGGTGGCGGCGGTGGCGATGACGAGCAGATCACCGTCGAGCTGTTCGCGCTCACCCCGCAGGCGTCCAAAGTCGTCTTCGCGGTGTCGATCTACGATGCGGAGTCGCGCCGGCAGACCTTCGGCCAGGTTCGGGACGCCTTCATCCGGGTGGTCGACTCGACGGCCGGCACGGAGATCGCCCGTTACGATCTCACCGAGGACGCCTCCACCGAGACGGCGATGATTTTCGGGGAGCTCTACCGCTACGCCAACGAGTGGAAGTTCCGCGCGGTTGGCCAGGGCTATGCCTCCGGCCTGCGGGGGATCGCCCTCGACTTCGGGGTCAACGTCTCCTGAGCGCCCGTGCGGGCCACCGCGGCTGCCAGCAGGGGCGTAGGAGAGCGGCGAGCTCCGACAGCACCGGTGGCCCGAGCCGAACGTGGGCGAGCCGTTCCCGTCGCGGGAGTGCCGCCGGCTGCCGGGCTAGGAGGCACGTCGGCCCTGATCGTTAGATCGGCTTTGATCGCCGCGTTTGGCAACGACCATGACACGTACGGTAAGGGTATTGGCATCTACCTGGTAGAGGATCCGCCAGGCTGGACCAGCCGCCTCCCACATGGTGGAGCGCGACTCCGACAGGGGCGTCCCGGCCTTGCGGGGATCGTTGCGCAGCGGCCCATGGAAGAATCGGCGGATCTCGCCCGCTGTTCTGTCCGGCAGCCGTTCCAGGTCGCGCTCGGCCGACGCGGAGACGGTCACTTCGTGTCGTGTGCTCATGCTGTCCCGCCGTCCGCGGGCGCGCCCAGCGGGAGGATCGGCGTCGGGCATATCCGGTTGTTCACACCGTGATCGTAGAAGTCTTTGTTGCCGGCTGTCGCAGGTTCCGGTGGCCAGCCCGCGCCTTTCCCCGGCAGCGGCGGCGGCTCGGCCGCGGCGCGGGCCGCGGTGACCTGATGCCAGCCGAACGCGGCGGCCGGGGGGAACAGCAGCAGCGTGGGCAGCATGTAGCGGTAGTCGAAACACACGGTTGCCGACGGGATGACCAGCAGGGCCATGCCCGCGGTGATGAGCAGCGCGCAGTCGGCTCGGATCCGCCCGGTTTCGCCGTGCTCCCCGTTGCGCGATGCCCGGGACCGACGCGGGACCCCGGCGGCGGCACCGAGCACGGCCAGTACGGCCAGCGCGCCCAGCGCGGGCCCGGGGGTGTAGACGTGGCGCTGGTAGGCCCGCAGGAACGCGGCCGGCGCCGGAGCCACGCCACGGGCGGCCCAGCCACCGTCGAAGGTTACGAGCGGCGCGCTGGTGTTCCAGTAGGCGGGCACCGGGCCAGCGGGGAAGTGCCAGGTACCGACAGGCCAGTCACGCGGGCCGGTCCGCCGCCCGGGCGCGAAGTAGTGGGCCACGTCGCCGAGCACCATCCGGGCGTAGTCCTCCGGCTGGTGCTCGATGACCTGGTGGGCGAAGTCAGCCAGGGCGGCCTTTTTCGCGGTCTCGGGAAGGCCGAGGGTGAAGCGGGGGCTGTGGTGGTTCCACACGTAGTAGTTCGGGCCGGGCCGCTCGCCCGGCGGGTGGGGAGAGCACAACTGGTTCGTCGACGGGGTGAGATCGAGGCGTGCGCAGTCGGCGATGGGCGCGACCCGGCCGTAGAGCCAGTAGGTGTCACCACCGGTCAGTGCGTAGGAACCGTGTGTCGTATGAAACCAGAACATGTACCCGAGCAGCGGTACGGCCAGCGTCCCGGCGAACGCAACTGATCGTGACCATCCGACCCGTCGGGCGACGAGGTAGAGCAGCGCCAGGAGCCCGAGGGCGATACCGACTGTGCGGACGAGCGCGGCGAGCGCGAGTGTGCCGCCGGCGAGCCCGCAGGCCCACGGCGACGGTTGCGGGTCCCACAACAGGGCGACGACCCCGGCGACCATCAGGACGTCGAACAATGTTTCCGCCATGACGAAGTGCTCGATGTTCACCTGGTAGGCGTCGAGGAGCACCGGCGCCGCCGCGAGTGCCGCGACGCCAGGCGCGATACCGCGGTGCGTGAGAAGCGCGTAGAGGACAAGCCCGAGCGTCACACCGAGGGCGTGTTGAACGGCGGGTACCACCCACAGTTCGCCGGTCCCGGCCAACGCGCGCAGCATGGCCGGGTAACCCGCGGGCCGGACCGAATCCGGCGTGAGGTGCCGGGCGAGCTGGAGATAGGCGTAGGAGTCGCCGGCAAATTCAAACGCGGGCCGGTAAGCGGCCATCGCGAGCACCCGTAATGCGCTGGCCAGGCTGGCCAGAAGGATTATCAGGCAGTGCCGTCGCAGGTCAGCCGGGCGTATGCCGAACATCGGCAGCAGGGCGCGCCAGCCGGCGGGGATGGTTTTCATGCATGTATCGCGAAATACACCCGAAAGGACTTCGCCTCGAACGGACGAGGCGGCGGCAGCCGCTGCCGCTGCCTCGCTGCCGCCGTGCTGCCC
>NZ_CAKJTP010000082.1:7732-18987 GCF_917627335.1 Protofrankia sp. CiT1
GCACGGGCCGGCGCCGCGAGCGCCGTCGTGGTCCGGACGTCGGCAGTGCCCGCGTCCGGGCGGTATGGCGGCTGATACCTCGGCATCTTCATCGACATGAACCGCTCTGTAGGTACCCGTGCGGGCCGCCCACGGGGCCGCGAGATCCCGGCCGGCCGCCAACGGGCCGGGTACGGGCCTGTAATGGGTCCAGGAAAAGGTACCGAAGACGTTTTCCCGCCATCAGGCGGCATCGATATATCCGATATCTGTCACCGGGTAGTTTCAACGTGTTGATTGCTGGTAGTGGTGGTCGCGACAGAGAAGCGGTCGGCTACGAAGCGCGTCGAGTTGTGGCTCTCTCGTCATCCAGCGATCCGCGCATCTACCCATGAAGCATGCTGCCTGTGAACTCCGTCCGCATCCGAACTCGATGCACATCCGAAGTGCGTCCACATGGGAACCATGTCCACCGCGAAGACAGGTAGGTCGATGTGACGTCCGTTACCTGGGGGCGTAATCTTCTGTGACTGTGCGAGGAACAACGGTTTCTGGAGATCCATCGACAAGGACGTCGGCGAGTTCACAGGTACCCACCGCGTCCCACCTGCCCGGCCCGGCGAGCTGTCCGCACTCCCCGGCCTGTCCGTCCGCCGCCAGTCCCGACCGGGACGCCGCGCGGGTCACGATTCGGCACTACGATCAGGGATGGAGCCTGCTGTGCAATGGTGTGATCCTGTTTGACGACACGGGGGAGATTCTGCCGACAGGGGGCACCATCGAGCCCCGGCGAGGACTTCCGAGCCTGGTGAGCAGCGCTGCCGCGGCGGTTGTGACACGCCACCAGACAGCCCTGCCGACACCGCGTAGCCGCACTGCCTGACGCGGCCCGCCAGCAGCGGGGCCTTGTCACCGGGAGCGGGCTGACCGCTGACGGGGCACGATTGCTGCTCTCGGTCGTTTCCGGCGTGGACCGGGCCGTCTTCGCCCGGCTTGCCGCGGTTCGTCCGCTGGTCGACCCGATCCTGCCGGGCCTGTCCCGGGCTGGCGACCACGGCCTGCTGTGGTGGGGGACAGCGGTGCTGCTTGGCGTCAGCAGAGGACGGCGCAGGCGAGCGGCATTTCGAGGCGTGCTGGCCCTCGGGCTTGCCAGCGCGACCGCGAACGGACCAGCCAAGGTGGTGTTCCGCCGGGGCCGTCCTGATCAGAACGGCGTACCGTTGCGCCGCCGGCTCCGCCGGGATCTCACAACTTTTTCCTTTCCCTCCGGCCATGCCGCCTCCGCCGCGGCGTTTGCCACCGCGGTCGCGATGGACGCGCCGGTCACGGCGATCCCGGTCGGGATCCTCGCCTCGGCTGTGGCCTTTTCCCGGGTCTATGTCGGCGTCCACTACCCCAGTGACGTTCTCGCGGGTGTCGCCATCGGGATTACGGCGGCGCTGGCGACGACCAAGGTCATGCCCAGGCGTCCGTACACTCCGGTGCGGGCTCGTCCGGCGCCACCATCGGTGCCGGCGTTACCCGACGGCGCGGGCCTGGTGGTCGTCGTCAACGAACAGGCTGGCGGTGGTCACAACCATGACATCCTGGCGGTCATCGGCGCGTTCCTTCCCCAGGCGGAGATCCTGCGGGCAGGCGCCGACAGCGAGCTGAGGCAGGCGCTGCTCGAGGCCGCGCGGCGCGCCAGGGTGCTCGGCGCGGTAGGCGGCGACGGAACCGCCGCCGAGGCCGCCCAGGTCGCGCTGGACCACGGCCTACCGCTCGCACTCTTCCCCGGTGGCACTCTCAACCACTTCGCCACCGACTTGGGCCTCGGCTCTGCCGAGGCCACGGCGCGCGCGGTGCGAAGCGGCACGGCGGTCAGCGTCGACGTCGGGCGTATCGACGGTGTCCGGCCGGCCGGGAGCCGATTCGGGCATATCTACCTCAACACCGTGAGTATCGGCAGTTATCCGGACATGGTCGCCATCCGGGAGAAGCTCGAGGCCAGGATGGGCAAGTGGCCGGCTATGGCATGCGCGCTGGTCTCGGTGCTGCGGCGCGAACCGGCGGTTCAGGTGGAGATCAACGGGCGCCAGCGCCGGCTGTGGCTGGTCTTCGTGGGTAATGGGATCTACCGGCCGGACGGGTTTGCCCCGACCTACCGCGAGCGTCTGGACGAGGGGCTCCTGGACCTCCGCCTTGTCGACGGCAAATCCCCGTTCGCCCGGACGCGGCTGGCGGGAGCCATCCTGACCGGTTCCCTTGGCCGGAGCCGGGTCTACGAGCAGGCATCGGTCAAGCAGGTGCGGCTACTGTCCAGGCAGGGGCCGTTGCCCTTCGCGCACGACGGTGAGGTCGGCACGGAGATCGTTCATTTAACGATCACTACGAATGCCGTTCGCCTGATGATCTATCGGGAGGAAGATCCCGGCCCGGCTGTCGCCGTTCGCCGCCGTAGCGGTTCTGCGGCGGGATGAGCGTGTGCAGCGGTGCCGTCAGGCTGGCGAGCGTATCCGGGTCGAGGATGTCCTGGACGAGCAGTGCGCAGGCGAGATCGGCACACAGCTCCATGACCCGCTGGTCGGCAGCGGCGTCATCTGTATTGATCATATTGCGGCAGGACGGGCACAGCCGCCAGAACCCCTCGGCGGCGCTGCGCCGGACCAGGGTCCACACGCGCCGGCGACCGGTACGCACGGCGCTGTTGAAGGCGGTTTCCATCGCGTCCCGGTGCTCGCTCTCGTCGCGGGTGAGCGCGGTGACGAGCAGGCAGTCGTAGACCCGGAGGCTGTCGGCATCGTGGCAACGGCGCGCGAGTACCGGCAGCGCCGCGAGGACCCGTTTGACCTCGGATCCGAAAGGGCCGAGGTCCGGTTCGTGGCCTCGGCCGCGAGGGTAGACGGCACGCCACGGTCGCATCAGCGCCGCGTACTCCGACCGTGTGAGGATCGGTTTTGCGTAGGCGGCGGCGATTGCGTCACGAATCGCCTTGAGCGCGGTCGCGGTGATGCCCGGATCGACCGTCACGTAGTCGTCGATGCCCGCGAGGTCGTCGGCGTAGATGGCCGAGAGCGCGTCGAAGGCGGCGAGAACCTCGACAACCAATGGGGCGTCCGGTGAGAGCGCCTTGTCCCGCGCGGCGGCGAGCTGTGAGGTGTTGTGCCAAGCCGACGCGAGCTGGTTGAGCTCAGCGTCACTGGTATGTACCAGTTGCGTGAGGATGGTAAGAATACCACGCAGGTTGGGGTGATCCTCCAGCCGGTTGATCCGACGTGACCGCAGAATCATGTTTTTTTCCCGAGTGTTATGCGGGCCACCTCACGACCTCGCGTTCAGGTAGTAACGCCAGGTAACAATTGTGTTGCTGGTAACCGATGACATCTGTTTCGCCGAGCTGTCGGCAGCCGTCACATCGCCTCCTCGGAGGCACTCACGTTGCGTTTGGACCACCTGACCAACAGCCTCAGGGGCTGGTGGGGCAGCGGTAGCGCGATCATAGCTCTTTCAGGTTCCCGGCAGCCCCCCAGGGCCGGGAGAGGCGATGGTGCTGCAATCATCAGAGCCCGCCTGACCGCACGATGACCGTGCGCTCAGGACGGTCATCGTGCGGTCGGAGACCCTTGGGACCCGCCGCTCGGGACCGTCCTGACCGCGAGGTGAGGACGAATACGTTGGACCATGGTCTGGGGGCATCCGCGTGGGACGCACTCTACGACAACTCGCGAGCTGAGAGTAGCTGCACCAATGGTAGCGGACAGGTATAGATGAGTGACAAGAAAGGGTAGGACGGGACTGTGACTGATATCTCGATGTCGCGAGGAACGGCGATTGCCGTCAGGCGCTCGGACAGCCGGGCCGTCACCCGAAAGCCATGGTTGGAGTCGCGCCACTCGTTCGCGTTCGGTCGTCACTACGACCCTGCCAATACCCACTTCGGCCTGCTGCTGGTCAACAACGACGACAGTATCGCTCCTGGTGGCGGTTTCAGCACCCACGCGCACCGGGACATGGAGATCGTGACCTGGGTCCTCGAGGGTGAGCTCACGCATACCGATTCCACCGGAAGCAGCGGTGTGATCAGCCCCGGGATCGTCCAGCGCATGAGCGCGGGCACCGGGATCCTGCACGCGGAACTGAACGCGGCGGCGGGCTCCGAAGCGGGGGAACATGTTCCAGGAGATCCCGGTACAGTGCGCTTTATCCAGATGTGGGTGACTCCGGACATAGCGGGGATCACCCCTGGCTACGCCCAGATGGATGTGACGGACGCGCTCGCCGCGGGTGACCTGGTGGCGGTGGCCGGCGGCGGCGGTTCGCGGGCGGCGGTTGACATTCGGCAGAACAACGCCATCCTGCATGGCGCACGCCTGCCCGAGTCCGGCTGCGTGCGGCTGCCGGCCGCGCCCTGGGTGCATCTGTTCGTCGCGCGTGGCACGGTTACGTTGGAGACTTCTGGTGATCTCACCGCTGGTGACGCGGCCCGGATCCGAGGCTGCGACGGGCTCGTGGTCAGCGCCTCGGCCGGGCCGGCGGAAATCCTGGTCTGGGAGATGCACGCCACCCTTGGCCGGTGAGAGCACCCGGCCGGGCCCAGCGGCACCCGCCGGCGGCATCCCGGCATCGGGATGCCGCCGGCGACCACTAGTCACGCAGTCCGTAGCGACGGATCGCGTCCTCGACGACGGCGGTCTTGACCGAGCCGTGGCGCGCCAGCGCCTCCAGCGTCGCCACCGTGATCGATTGGGCGTCCACGTGGAAGTGGCGACGCAATGCCGCCCGGGTGTCGGAGCGCCCGTAGCCGTCGGTGCCGAGGGAGGAGTAGTCCTGTGGAATCCACCGCGAGATCTGGTCCGGTACCGCCCGCATCCAGTCACTGACGGCAATCACTGGTCCGGGCGCCCCTTCCAGGAGACGGGTCGCGTATGGCCGGCGTTCCACCGAATCCGGATTCAGCAGATTGTGTTCCTCGCAGCTGAGAGCCTCCCGGCGCAGCTCGTTCCAGGAGGTCACCGACCACACGTCCGCTTCCACGCCGAAATCGTTCGCCAGCAGCTCCTGGGCCGCCAGCGCCCACCGCATACCGGTGCCGCTGGCCAGCAGCTGTGCGCAATGCGGTGCCGCGCCTGACGCGATCTCCGCCGGTGACCGAGCGGTCAGGCCAGCGTCGGCGAACGGCCGGAACAGATACATACCGGCGAGGATCTGTGCCGGGTCGATCCCGGCCGGTTCGGCCGGCTGTGGGAAAGGCTCGTTGTAGACGGTCAGATAGTAGAAGACGTTTTCGTCGCGCTCGCCGTACATGCGGTCGAGGCCGTCGCGGACGATGTGGGAGACCTCGAAAGCAAACGCGGGATCATAGGCCACACAGGCCGGGTTCGTCGAGGCGAGCAGCAGCGAATGGCCGTCCTGGTGCTGGAGCCCCTCACCGTTGAGAGTGGTGCGCCCGGCGGTGGCGCCGAGCAGGAACCCACGGCCGAGCTGGTCACCGAACGCCCACATCTGGTCGCCGGTCCGCTGAAATCCGAACATCGAGTAGAAGACGTACACCGGGATCATATGGACCCCATGGGTGGCATACGCGGTGCCCGCGGCTATGACCGAACCCATCGAGCCGGCTTCGTTGATGCCCTCGTGCAGCATCTGGCCGGATTCGGACTCCTGGTAGGAGAGCAGCAGGTCGCGGTCGACCGCCTCATAGCGCTGCCCGTGCGGTGAGTATATTTTGGCGGTCGGGAACATGGCGTCCATACCGAAGGTACGGGCTTCGTCCGGGATGATCGGGACGAAGTGGGCGCCTATCTCCTTCGTCTTCAGTAGATCCTTGAACAGGCGGACGAAGGCCATGGTGGTCGCCACCGGCTGTTTGCCCGAGCCCCGCCGTAGATCATCAAAGATTGATTTCGGCGGCTGGGGAAGGGGCCGCGCCAGCACGACCCGCCGGGGGAGCGAACCGTCGAGGGCGGCCCGTCGCTCCCGCATGTACTGGATCTCGTCCGAATCCGGGCCGGGATGGAAGTACGGGGGCAGGTCCAGCTCGAGATCGGCGTCGGGAATTTCCAGGTAGAGGCGGTCGCGGAACTCCTTCAGCTCGCCCTTGGTGAGCTTTTTCATCTGGTGCGTGGCATTACGGGCCTCGAAGTCCTTGCCCAGCGTCCAGCCTTTGATGGTGTGGGCGAGGATGACCGTGGGCTGGCCGGCGTGCTCGGTCGCGGCCTTGTAGGCGGCATAGAGCTTGCGGTAATCGTGACCGCCGCGTGAAAGTTTGCGCAGGTCGTCGTCGGAAAGGTCCTTGACCATGCGGCGCAGCCGGGCGTCCGCCCCGAAGAAGTGCTCCCGGATGTAGGCTCCAGACGACGTCGTGTAAGTCTGGAACTGGCCGTCCGGCGTCGTGTTCATGCGGTGTACCAGGACCCCGTCGGTGTCCTGGGCGAGCAGGGGGTCCCAGTCGCGCCCCCAGACCACCTTGATGACGTTCCAGCCGGCACCGCGGAACAGGGATTCCAGCTCCTGCATGATTTTGCCGTTGCCGCGTACCGGGCCGTCGAGACGCTGCAGATTGCAGTTCACGACGAAGATCAGATTATCGAGTTCCTCCCGGGCCGCGATGCCGAGGGCGCCGATTGATTCGGGCTCGTCCATCTCGCCGTCGCCGAGGAAGGCCCATACCCGGCTGCGCGAGGTGTCCTTGATTCGCCGGTTCAGCAGGTACCGGTTGAACCGGGCCTGATAGATGGCATGGATCGGTCCGAGGCCCATCGAGACCGTCGGGAACTCCCAGAAGTCGGGCATCAGACGTGGGTGTGGGTATGACGAAAGCCCACCCGCCTCGCTCTCGCGGCGGAACGCGTCAAGAGAGCCGGCGGTCAGCCGGCCCTCAAGAAAGGCTCTGGCGTAGATTCCTGGCGAGGCGTGGCCCTGGACGAAGATCTGGTCGCCGGAGTCGCCGCCCGGCCCCGCGGTCAGGTTGTCCTTACCGCGGAAGAAGTGGTTGAATCCGACCTCGTAGAGCGCGGCGCTTGAGGCATAGGTGGCGATATGACCACCAACACCATATTCGGGCCGATTTGCCCGGCTTACCATGATTGCCGCGTTCCATCGAATATACGCGCGTATGCGCCGTTCGATGTGCTCGTCGCCCGGAAACCACGGCTCCCGTTCCGGCGGAATGGTGTTGATGAAGTCGGTGCTGGTGAGCCCAGGCACACCGACGGCCTTCTCCCGGGCCCGCTCCAGCAGCTTGAGCATGAGGAATCTTGCCCGACCGCGGCCCTGCTCGTCGATCACTGAGTCCAGGGAATCCAGCCATTCGCTGGTTTCGGACGGGTCGATGTCCGGCAACTGGCTGGGAAGGCCATCGGTGATGACCGAAAACCTCCTGCCGCTGTCCTTCGCCACGCGTTCTCCCTGTCGTCACTTGGTCGTTGTTCGCATGTTTGGTCGCGAGTAGGTCCCCTTCCATCGTGCTCTGTGCGGGCCGTCTCGTCACGCGCGCCCCTGGTTACCTGTCGGTAGGGAGGCGGGCTGGCGGCCCGCCGCGGCCGGCCCGGCGCCACCGGCCGATCGGCCTGTCACCGGTGCGCCGGATTTGTGAAACCGCTGGGGACAATGGCTGACGACGACGACGGATGGCGGCGGGGGCGAAGGGGATTCATGGAGACGACGACGCTGTCGGTGCGCACCGGCGACGAGGAATGTGTTTGTGATCTCACAGCCGCGGCACGACGATTCGTGACCGGTCGCGGGAGCGGTCTACTGTCCGTGTTCGTCCCGCATGCGACTGCCGGACTCGCGATCCTTGAGCTCGGGTCGGGCAGCGACGCGGATCTTCTCGCCGCACTTGCGGGCCTGCTGCCAGTTGATTATAAATGGTATCACGCGCACGGGTCGAATGGTCACGGAAGGTCACACGTATTGCCCGCGTTGATCGCACCATCGTTGACCGTCCCGGTTCTCGATGGTCATCTGCTGCTCGGGACATGGCAGTCCATCGCATTGGTTGATCTCAACGTGGACAATCCCGAACGCACGGTTCGGCTCTCGTTCCTGTCCGGATGAGAGGGCGCGGGCGGCACCTTTGTCCACAACTACCGGCGTGGCACTTGCGCTGCCCGGGGGTGCTCCGGTGGACTAGGTCTACGGCGATGCGGGCGGTAGGTGGATCGAAAGTCCACCGCGCGGCCCAGCCGTTGCACGCGGACAGCGTGTCCGTGTGCTGCTGACACGAGCAGGAGGTTGTTGAGGGTGAGTCCGACCGCGGCGAACGCCGAGGGTCAGCGGCGTGCGGAACGTCTGGGTATCACGCCAGGGGTACTGGTTCAGTCGCTTAACGAAGACGATGACATCGCCCATGATCTTCTAGGTGCCGTCACCTCTGTCAGCGGAACGGAACTCGTCCCGGAGGACTCCGACGATGTGGTCGACGTTGTACTGCTGTGGTGGCGGGACGACGACGGCGACCTCGTGGAGGCGCTCATCGACGCGCGCCGCCAGCTGTCCGAGGCTGGGGTGATCTGGCTTCTGACGCCGAAGGCCGGCAGACAGGGGCATGTCGAACCCAGTGACGTCCTGGAGGCGGTACCGACCGTTGGCTTGGTGCAGACCAGCACCGTGAGCGTTGCCGCGGAATGGGCCGGAATGCGTCTGGCCGCACCGAAGTCCCAACGGATCCGGCATCGTTAGAGCCCGTTGTGAATCTTGTGTTCGGACCGCGAGCCGCGTCCAGGTGGTTCCTGGCACGGAGGAAGGCCGAACCGATACCGGATGAGCCGTATCGGTGTGGCCGACAACGAAGCCGGGTGCCGGCTGGGCGTGGATCGCCCGGACAGAAGATCTGAAACAGGTTCCTGGTGTCCCTTGGGACCCCGGTCGCCGGCCAGATCCGGTGGCGACCGGGGGTACGGGCCGCCCGTTGGGCAGCGGCGGCCGGTGAGCGGGGCCGGCTGTGGGTGGGTGTATCAAGGCCGGGCGGGCAGGGGGACCTGCTGCCCCTCGACCGCGCCCGGGTAGCGGTCCCAGATGCGGTTGATCTCACCTTGCAGGTTCAGCGGGCCACAACCGAGAAGAAAGACGGTGAACGCGGCTCCGGTTCGTAGCGGGGGCAGACCCGCCGCTTGTTGTGCTTGGCGTACGTGCGCACACAGTCGCCAGATAGTGACGAACGGTGGAAAGATGAGGAAGACGCCGAGCGTCACCGCAAGCACCGGACGGATCGGATCGATCACGTTTCGTTGGTCGTACTCGTTGAGCTCTCTGGTGATCTTATAGATCCAGATGATGCTGTATATACCAAGAGTGATGAGAGGAAGGCCGAGCCAGACGGCGAAGGGGCTGCGGCGTTTGCCGTAGATGCCGGTGTCTGCCGGCTGCGGGTAGCCGCTGGGAGCGGGTGTTGTCGAACCCGGGTTCGCGCGGCCGGGGACCGGCGGCCCGCCGGGCTGGGGCACACCAGGCTGGGACACGCTGGTGAGCCGGCCGTCGCGTTCGGGCCTGTCGCCCGGTGGACGCGGGCGGCGGGGCTGGTCGTGCTCATCGACGCGCCGCGGCCCGCATGGCTGCTGGTCCCCGTGGAGCTGGCCGTACGGACTGAGGTTCTGGTCGGTCACCGCGTTCCCCTGTTCCGTGTACCGCTCGGTGTACGGTCGGCCGCCCGGTCGCAACTGATCTCAGTAGTGCCCCAGTAAGAGCGACCGGCCATAGGAGACGCGGCGTCGCGGGGCCAGGGCACGCACCTCGCGTCATCGCTGCCCGTCCATCGCCGTGGGATGCACGGGTACCCCGGCTCGTCGGTCGCCACCCGACACCTCCGGCGGCTGTCTCCGCCGCCTCGCGATGCACGCACCCCAGCCCCGCTCCTTGATCCACACCCCTATTGCCGGGCGCTCTAAGTCATGCATGGTCATCACAGATGGTCTAGGGCGTGGCGGCTTCGGCCGCGTCCAGTCCGATGGTCGACGAAGCGACCGAGGTAGCGGATTTTTACCCGGAGCGACGCAACAGGGCAAATATTACTGGTTGTGATATTCGCAGGTGAGACTTCGGACGCGTCCCTTCCGCATGGTTACCTGGCCGGCGCACACCTTCGGCCTGCCGTGGCGGATGTCAAGGTTGATCAGGTGGCATGCTGGGTGCGCGTGGTCGACCGCCCTTTCCTGACGGGACACCGTCCGCTGTCGAGAGGATTGCCCAGTGGCCGTAGAGGTGGGCACCGCTGCCCCAGATTTCACTTTGCGTGATCAAAATAACGAGGAGGTTGTGCTCTCGGAGTTCCATGGACGTCGTAACGTTGTTCTTTTGTTTTACCCGCTTACTTTTACCGGCATCTGCCAGGGCGAGCTCTGCGCGGTCCGTGACGATCTCTCGTCGTTCCAGAACGACGATGTGCAGCTGCTCGCCATCTCCGTCGACTCGCCTTACGCTCACAAGGTGTGGGCTGACCGCGAGGGCTATGATTTCCCGCTGCTCGCGGACTTCTGGCCGCACGGCGAGGTTGCGCGCAGTTACGGCGTTCTGGAGGAGAGCAAGGGCTTCGCGGTGCGGGCGACCTTCGTCATCGACAAAGAGGGCATCGTGCGCTGGAGGGTTGTCAACGGGCCTGGCGAAGCACGCGACCATGCCGAGTATCTGAAGGCGCTCGCGGCCCTGTAGCCTGCCTCGATCGTCCCGTCAACCCGCCAGGTGCCAGACCGCAAGCATCATCCGGTATGTCACTGGTGGTCCTGAGGGAGCTGGCCGGCCGCCGGGTGTGCGATCATGAATCCGTGCCCGGCGGCCTTGAGGGAGTTAGTAGTCGCGCGATGCCGTGTTTTCGTTGTCACGTCCGTCAGACCGATCCCGCGCGCGGGTCCAGCCCATGGCGACGGGCGGTGGTCGACGGTGAACAGGTTCTGTTCTGCCCGCCATGCCAGCAGGTGACGGGATGGTCGGAGGTTCTTGACCGGTGCGATGGCTGCGGCTCCACCCAGCTGGCCAAGGCCCTTGGCGCGGTCTCGTGCCGGGACTGCGGCCGGGAGAGCTCACCGGTGTCGGCTGGCGAGGGCCTTTCGGCTGCCAGCCCCCAGCTGCCGCGGGGGAGCGCCGGTAGGCAGGCCATGCCCGTGTCTCCCGACCTCAGCGACGAGATCGGGGCCGCGCTCGCGCGGGTGCTGGGCCGTGCCGTGACATAACCGCGGCCGCCCGTCCGCGCTCTGCCCCTGCCCCTGTTCCCGACCAGGTGGCTGGCGGCGTCGGGGCTCGTGGCAAACTGATGCGGCACCGGTTCCCCACGGGAGGGCGATGTTGCGTACCCTTACGAGGGG
>NZ_CAKJTP010000083.1:0-18106 GCF_917627335.1 Protofrankia sp. CiT1
GGTCGGGGTTCCAGGAGGCCACCGGGACCAGCAGCGGGACGGGTCCGCCAGCGCCTCGGCGGGCGAGCAGGTCCAGCACCAGGCGCAGGAGCAGCACGGTCTTGCCGGATCCGGGCTCCCCGAGGACGACCAGCCGGCCGGTCGGCACCCGGTTGAACACCGTGACCAGGTCGCTACCGGTGCCAGCGAGTTCGTGGGGACCTGCCCCCCGGCGGAGTACTGCGGGTCCACCCGGCGCCGGCCGCCGCCAGCCGCTGGAGAAAGGCCCACGGCTGGACCAGCGACGCATCGGCCGGCTGCCAGGACACTGTCAGGGGAGGCCGGGTGAGATCCCGGCGGTTGGCCTCCGCGGACCACTGGGCTGTCAGCTGATCGGCAAGCCGATCGGCGACCGGAGCCATGTCGATGTCGCCGGCCTGGTTGTCCCCGCGATCGGCGCGGTAGCTCGCCCATGCCAGTGTCAGCGCTGCTACAGCCAGCGCACCAGCCCATTTGTCGCCGCTGGCCAGGGCTACAGCGCCCGCTCCGAGCGTCCCCACGATCAGGATCAGCCAGGACGGGATCCGTCCTTTCCCTGTGGTACTACCCATAGTGGGCAATCATCCACAGACACAGCTGAGGGGTGACCGTGGCCTCGCTCCGGCATCAGCTGTCGGTGCGGTCCGTCTATGACCATGATGACGATCATCGTGGATGTCGGTCACGAGGTGCAGAAGACCGCGTCAACAATTGATCAAGGATGGTGAGTCGGCCACGACCACGCCACCACGTGATCGCCATGGGGGAAGCCGGCTGGATCGTGGCCTTTCACGACGGAACGTGTGTCAAGGTCAGGTTCGCGTATCCGTCACCATCCGCACTCTGCCTGCCTTGGGATCTGCTTGCGCATACCCAGGAGACACGCGGTTACCTGAAGATTCTCTGGAGGTCTGACGGAGGTGGATACAACGCCGACGTCATCGGCGTTCAATCACGTCCACGCACGTGGGCAGGCCGACAGCGAGCGGCACCACCTGCTCATGTCCGAGACGGATACCAAACGGGCCCAGGGCTTGTGGTCGGCGGCGAAGGCGCTCGGGGCGTAGCCGGAATGACCACGAACGGTGCATGCCGCCGGTCGCGGCGGCGGCTCGGCATGTCGCTCGTCGTTGGGACTCCGGCTGCGGCATGGACTGTCGGCCCCGGTTCTTCCCGTGGATGTCGTGGTGCGGGGCGCGGCTCGCGCCGCGTCTTGATCCGTAGCCCTCGGCGGACCGTCCACCCACGTCTACCCCCGTTGCAGTACAACTGCAGTACGGCACCGCTCTCGGTGCCGGTGACGGAAGGTAAGCGGCGTCCCGGCCGAAATCCAGGTGGCTGCATGACATTCCGTCGGCCGGTGGTCTTGGGTACCCCCGCAGGGTGTGGATCCCGTCCTCTCCGGGCCGTCTAATGATCTAGATGTTGTATTGCGTGGTACCGTAGAGGACGGTCTTCAACACACCTGTCGAGATGGGTAACGGTAGTCCGTCTCGCCGGGAGTTGCAGGAAGATCCTCCCCCGTACCCGGGGGAGAAGGACACCGACGGAGGCCCAGGTGGACTACGAGGTGCCGGTCGCCCTGGTCGGTGTTGAGAGTGTCGATCTTTCTTCTGTTGCGCAGACAGCGCTCGACGAGGCATTGGCTGAGGCTGACGCCGGTCATACCGAGCTGTTCGAGAGCATTGAGGACTTCGACGCCGACTTGCGGGCTGCCGTCGTCGGCGACCTGATCGAGTATCCCCGCACGGCCTGACCGCTGGTTCTGCTCCGTGAGCAGGCCGGTACCGTGCCGGTTATGCCCACGTTCGAGCGGACCATGCGGTTCCTGGACATGTACCGTCAGTTGACTCCTGCTCAGCGCGAGCGGTTTCTGCGTGCACGAGACATGTTTCTTGCCGATCTTCGCCTGGGGGGTGGGTTCCGCAAGGGGCTGCGTGTCAAGGGTGTGCGGACCCGACCAGGGGTGTATGAAATGACATGGGCACCCGACGGTCGCGCCACGTTCGCCTACGGACCCTCCAAGAGAGCTGATGAGCCACACATCATCTGGCTGGAAGTCGGCACCCACGACATCTTTTAACGTCGTTGGCTGCAAGGGAGGAGCAGGGAGAAAGGCTAGCTCAACGGCGCGACGATCAAGCGACGGATTACGAGCTGCCGTGTACTTCGTCCGCTTATGTCCGCCGACGTCCGTCGGTGCAGGTCACGGGCACGCCCTCGTCCGTGGACATACGCCGACGTCCATGGTCGTCGGCAGGCTTGGCTGCCAACCAGGCTGCCGTCCGTCGTGGCTTGGTCTTCGGGGCGGACGGCGGTGGTTCGGGGGCCACAGCAAGCGGGTGCGAACCCTTGATCCCTAGCTAAATCTTGATCTTCCGTTGGCGTCGTGGACCTCCGCCGCGTCCGTCGACTCGTGTGGGGTCCGTCCACTGCTGCCTGTGGGCGTCCATGCGTTCGACTACCGGCTTGGCTGTCGCCCCGGCTGTCAGTCCGCCGCATCCGCTTCGGATCGCGATGCGCCATGTTTAGTTCGAGCTATAGTTGACTCATGTCGGCGACGCCGCCTCACCGGTGGACGATCAAGGCCACGTCTGAGGTGCGGGAGTGGCTGCGTTCGCTGCGCCGGCTGGATCCGGGCAACTATCGGTCAGTCAACGCGGCGATCGACATGCTCGCCGAGGGCGGGCCCGGGCTCGGGCGTCCGCTCGTCGACACTCTGCAAGGGTCGACGATCAGCAACCTCAAGGAGCTGCGGCCGCGGTCAGGCCGCGATGTCGCGATCCGAGTGATCTTTGTCTTCGATCCATGGTCGCAGGCCGTGCTGTTGGTCGCGGGGAACAAAGCTGGCGACTGGTCGCGGTGGTACAAGACGGCCATCCCCGCGGCAGAGGTCGCCTACGACGGGTGGCTGGCCTTCGAGAGAAAACGGCGGGAGGACTCATGAGCGAGTTCCACGACTGGGACGACATCCGCGCCGAACTGCATGACGGGGATGACGACGCGCTCGCCGCCGAGCGGGCGCGCACCGAGGCATGGGTCAGCGCCTTCCATCTTGCTGAGGAGCGGAAACGGCTGGGCCTGACGCAACGTCAGGTGGCCGACCTGATGGGCGTCTCACCGGGCCGGGTAAGCCAGATCGAGAACGGCGATCTTGATGTGAACGAGGTCGCGACGCTGAGCCGTTACGCCCGGGCGTTGGGGGCTCGGATGCGGATCATCTTCGACTACGGAAACGATCTCCGTCAGATCGCTTGATCCACTGCCGTGCGCGCCGAGGCCTTGACGTCAAGTACTGCAGTACGAACTGCGGTACTTGAGCCCGGGAAAGCCCAGAGCCCCGCGCCGTGTGATCGGCTGCGGGGCTCTGACCTGCCTCAACCAGCGTGCGCTCGGAGGGACTCGAACCCCCAGCCTCTTGATCCGTAGCCAAGCGCTACCGAGATGCGGGCCTTCAGGCCCGGAGGTGAAGGCCCGAGCGTGCTCTCAACCGGCTCGATGCCCTTCTCTCCATGTGGTATTTGCTTGATCGTGGCGTGTTTGTAGTCGACGTGCAGGCTCGGGGTGACGCCGTCGGTGATGACCCGGGTCCGGAGCCGGTCGGGTGTCGCCCGCGGCCCCGTGCGCATGAGGCGCCGGTCGAAGACCAGGCTGACCAGGTCGGGGCGGCCGATGCCGAGGGTGTCCCCTGGTGGACACGGTGACCGCCTCGCGTCTTCCGAACATGAAGGAGTTGCGACCGCCGTCGTCCGGACGGACCGAGATCAGGATCTTGTTCGTGTTCGACCCGTACCGGTCCGCGGTGCTGCTCGTGGCCGGGGACAAGTCCGGTCAGTGGAGCCGGTGGTACCGCACAGCGATCCCAGAGGCCGAACGCCTCTACGAGAACTATCTCGACGCACGCACGAGGGGGAGGCTGGAGCATGACTGAACCACGCCGGTGGCGGGACAGTGGGCACTGGGAACGGGCCGTGGAGACCGCGGGAGGGCCCGAAGCCTTCGATGCCGCTGTCCGGGCGATGCTCGACCAAGCGCGCGGCTGGCGGTTGGCCGAACTGCGCAAGCGCCGCGGGCTGACCCAGGCTGACGTTGCGTCCCGGATGGACGTGAGCACCGCCAGGATCTCCCAGATCGAGAACGGCGACGTCTCCACGCAGGACGCTCTACAGCGCTACATCGCGGCGCTCGGAGGAACCCTCAAGGTCATCGTCGACTTCGGCGACGAGCAATTGAAGATCGCCTGACCGTGCGGTGGGCCCCTGCGACAGGCCCACAAGGGGACCTGTACGCCGAAGACGGTGTCCTGAACGGCACCGCTCATGGATCCGGTGAGGAAGCCGCCCTCAGCGACCTGCTCTTCGCCGGGGACCGCCTCACCTGGTCCCAGTCCATCACCAAGCCCCTGCGCCTGAACCTCACCTTCGACATGGTCGTCAACGGCGACACCATGACGGGCAAGTCCAAGGCGGGCCGCCTGCCAACCTCCAAAGTCACCGGCCAGCGCCGCACCGCCTGATCTCAGGGGATCAGGACGGTCGTGCCGGCCAGCTGCCCAGTGGCGGCTTCGTCGTGGACCACCGTCCGCCCGATGGGTAGGTGGAGGGTTCCCCGCGCCACTGCCCGTCGTAGAGTGATCGCGTGACGGCAGGTCGCCTTGCGGCGGTGACGGTTGAGGGGTACACCTCAATCCGCTCGGCACGGGTCCGGCTGGGTGGGCTGAACGTCCTGATCGGCCCGAACGGGGCAGGTAAGAGCAACTTCGTCTCCGCGCTGGAGCTGCTGGGGCGGATCCTCGACGAGGACCTGCAGCTGTTCGTCGGGCTGCGCGGCGGCGCCGGGGCACTGCTGCACGGCGGTCCGCGAGGCGGAACGCCCGGGATCACAGTCCGGATAGAGGCGCCGCCACACGCCTACCTGGCACGTCTGGTCCCCAGCGCACGCGATGAGCTGGTCTTTGAAACGGAGGAAATCTCCGGGCTGGCAGAGACCGCAGTGCTGGGCCATGGGCACAGGGAGACACTGCTGCACCGGAGGACTGGCAGCCGGGCTGAACGGGCGACAGCGGGCCAGGTGACAGAGATCCTGGACGGCTGCCGAGTGCACCACTTTCACGACACCAGCCGAACCGCACCGGTGAAACGGTTCGCCAACCCGGCGGACAACCTCACCCTCGCCCCCGACGCGGGGAACCTCGCGGCCTATCTGCTACGCCTGGCAACCGAGGACACCGCAGCCTACCGGCGGATTGTGCGGGCCGTCGGGCAGGTTGCGCCCTTCTTCCGGGACTTTGTGCTGGTGGGGGAACATGCCGGTGTCCGGCTGCGCTGGCGGCAGGCCGGGATGGACGGGGTCCTCGGCCCTGAGTCGCTGTCCGACGGCACCCTGCGCTTCATCTGCCTGGCCACGCTGCTGCTGTGTCCCGACCCACAACCATTGATCATTCTAGATGAGCCGGAACTTGGCCTACACCCGTTCGCCTTGGTCCAGCTCGCTGGCATGCTGCGCTCCGCCAGCCAGACCAGCCAGATCGTCGTGGCCACCCAGTCCGTCCCCCTCGTCGACCATGTCGACCATGTCGACCTCATCATCGTCGACCGAACGGACGGCATCTCCACCTTCCACCGCCCCAACCCAGCCGATCTCGCGGCCTGGCTGGACGACTACTCGCTGGGCGAACTGTGGCAGAAGAACATCCTCGGCGGCCTGCCCACCCGGGAAGACGGCTGACCCTCGTGCGCTCGCTCTATCTTCTCGCCGAGGGTCAGGGCGAGTTCGTGGTCATCGACTCCGTTGGTGACTGCTGGTGTTGCCGACGGGTGGGACCCGTTATCATCGCGGGGTTTTCCATCCATCGGTCGAACGACGCATGACCACGCCGTTACGTTTTTACGACAGCTTTCGGTGTGTCGCGCGGCCGGGAGCACGGGGCTGTCCGTAGACTCGCGACTGCGCCCGGAAAAGTCCGTCAAAAGCCAAGAATCGTGGCGTACCCGGCCACCATCTCTGGGAGGAGTGCCCGCCACGGTGCCTCTCACCTCCAGTGGGCTCACTGCCTCGGCCTCGTGGCGACGCGGGCGTGGCCGTATGCTCATCGCGCTTGTGGTCGTCATCCTGTTACTGGCCGTGGCCGGTGTCGGGTACGTCGTGAAGACCCGCGCCGACGCGCGCGCCGCGGACCACGCGGCGGCCGGCGCCGCCCAGGCATACCTCGCCAGCTGGCAGAACCTCGGTTCGCTCGGCGACCCGGGTGGGGACACGGCCGTGACCACCGCCGCGCAGGATCAGGGCCGAGCCGGCGTGACCGCTGCCAGCGTGCCAGCCACCATCACCGTGGACCAGCTCGTGGCAACGATGGTCGACGTCCGCACCAGGCTGAACGTCGCGGGAGCCCGCTTCGCAGCCGGCCCGTTGCATCGCCAGGACGCGACGGCGACGGTCGGTTACTCGGCGACCCTCGTCCTCACGGGCTTCGGTGAGCCGTACACCTACGATGGCGTGCTGCATCTGGTGCGCCGCGGCAAGGCCTGGAAGGTGCAGGCCCGTCCCGACTCGGTCAACCCGGCGCTGGCGCCCGGCCTCCGGCTGGACCGTACCCCCTCCACGGGCAAGCGGGGCCAGCTGCTCGACGCGAACGGGCAGCCGCTCGGGGCTGACGCGGAGCTTGCCGGCAACTTGATCGGTCAGGTCTCCCCGCTGTCGGGGCTGCAACGGGTGTATGACCCCGACCTCGCCCCCCACGGCGGCACGGTGGTCGTCCGCAACGATCGGAACGAGACGGTCAGCACCCTGCGGGCGTATCCGATGGCGGATGGCAAGGATGTCCGGACCACGCTCGACCTGAAGGTGCAGCGCGCCGGTGAGGCCGCGGTGGCAACAGCCATCAAGCCCAACGGGGCACTGGTCGCTATCGACACCCGGACCGGCGGGGTCCTGGCCCTGGTGAACCATCCGCTCAACGGCTACGGCCGGGCCGTGATCGGCAGGTACCCGCCGGGCTCCACCTTCAAGATTGTCACCGCGACCGCGGCGCTGATGGCCGGTAAGGACGCGAACACCTCGTTGGACTGCACGCAGACGGTGGCAGTCGGTGGGCGTACGTTCCAGAACGCCGAGGCCGAACAGTTCGGCCCGATTCCGCTGCGGGCGGCGTTCGCCCGTAGCTGCAACACCGCGTTCATCCGTCTCGAGCAGTCGCTGCCGGACTCCGCGCTGGAACAGGCCGCGAAGCTGTATGGCTTCGACGGCACCCAGCCGCTGCCGATCGCGAGTGTCGGTGGCTCGTTCCCGCCGCCCAAGGACGCGGTCGAGTCGGCGTCCGCCGCGATCGGGCAGGGCAAGGTGTCCGCGAGCCCACTGCAGATGGCGAGCGTGGCGGCGGCCGTGGCCAGCGGGACTTGGCGCCAGCCTTTCATAGCCGGCAGTGCGCCCAGGAGCAATGCGTTGCCCCCGGCGGTGGTCGCGCCGTTGCAGGATTTCATGCGCGCGGTGGTCACCGAGGGCACGGCGAACGCGGTTGCCTTTCCTGGTGAGGTGCATGGCAAGACCGGCACGGCCGAGTACAAGGACGGCAACCCGCCGCCGACCCACGGCTGGTTTGTCGGCTACCGCGGCACTGTCGCGTTTGCGGTCATCGTTGAGGACGGGGGCTTCGGCGCGCAGTCGGCGGCCCCGGTGGCGGCCCGTTTCCTGGCGGGCCTGGGCACCCCCTGAGCATCGCCGCCCCCTGACCGTCGCCGGTGGTTGTCCGGGACGTGGTGTTTCGTTGTGGTTGCGCGGAGAACCTTGACGGGGGCGCGAATGTCGGGGAAGGTGGTCGCATGCTTTCCGGAATCCTCGTACGTGAAGAGCGTGCGTAGCCGATCAGAGACCTTGGTCGAGTACAGACTGCGTGCGCCGCCCCTCAGTGCCTTCTGGCACGGGGGGTTTTTTTATGTCCGGCACGACCCACCCGTCACTCCCGTGGAACGTCAAGGAAGACGATCAGATGAGCAGAGAGATCACCGGAGCGCAGTCGCTCGTGCTTTCGCTGGAGGAGGCCGGAGCCGACGTGGTCTTCGGCATTCCCGGCGGCGCGATCCTGCCGTTGTATGACCCGTTGTACGACGCTGAGCGTCTCCGCCACATCCTGGTTCGCCACGAGCAGGGGGCGGGGCACGCCGCCGAGGGTTACGCGCAGGCGACCGGCCGGGTGGGCGTGTGCGTCGCGACCTCCGGGCCGGGCGCGACGAACCTGGTCACGCCGATCGCGGACGCCTACATGGACTCGGTGCCCATGGTGGCGATCACCGGCCAGGTGCCGAGCGCGGCGATCGGGACGGACGCCTTCCAGGAAGCCGACATCTGTGGCATCACGCTGCCGATCACGAAGCACAACTTCCTGGTGCACTCCGCGGACGACATCCCGCGCACGATCGCCGAGGCGTTCCACCTGGCTTCGACGGGACGTCCCGGGCCGGTCCTGGTCGACCTGCCCAAGGACATCCTGCAGTCGACGACGGCGGTACTGCCGGGCGACATCTGGCCTCCCACGCTGTGTCTGCCTGGCTACCGGCCGGTTACCCGACCGCACGCCAAGCAGATCCGGGAGGCGGCGAAGCTCATCAGCTCCGCCCGTCGCCCGGTCCTGTACGTCGGTGGCGGCGTGCTCAAGGCACGGGCCGCCGCCGAGCTGCGCGCATTCGCCGAGCTCACCGGCATCCCGGTGGTGACGACGCTGATGGCGCGTGGCGCCTTCCCCGACTCTCACCCCCAGCATCTCGGTATGCCCGGCATGCACGGGTCGGTCGCCGCGGTGACGGCGCTACAGAAGTCCGATCTGCTGATCGCCCTGGGCGCCCGGTTCGACGACCGGGTGACCGGGAGGCTTGCCTCCTTCGCGCCGAAGGCCGCGGTCATCCACGCCGACATCGATCCGGCTGAGATCGGGAAGAACCGGGCCGCGGACGTGCCGATCGTCGGGGACTGCCGGGAAGTGATCATTGATCTCACTGCCGCGCTGCGGGAGGAGCCGCGGGCGGACCTCGGTGGCTGGTGGCGACAGCTCGACGGCTGGCGCCGGACCTACCCGTTGGGCTACGACCGGCCGGCGGACGGCTCGATCGCGCCGCAGCACGCCATCGAACGGATCGGCGCGATCGCCGGGCCGGACGCGCTGTATGTCGCCGGGGTCGGCCAGCACCAGATGTGGGCGGCGCAGTTCATCTCCTACGAACATCCCTACACCTGGCTGAACTCCGGTGGCCTGGGCACCATGGGCTATGCCGTGCCCGCCGCGATGGGCGCCAAGGCCGGCCGGCCCGACGCGACCGTGTGGGCGATCGACGGCGACGGCTGTTTCCAGATGACCAACCAGGAGCTGGCGACCTGTGCCCTGGAAGGCATCCCGATCAAGGTTGCCATCATCAACAACGGTTCGCTGGGCATGGTCCGGCAGTGGCAGACCCTCTTCTACGACCAGCGTTACTCCAACACCGAGCTCGGTACCCACGCGGGCGGCGCCAGGAATCATCCACGCCGGGTGCCGGACTTCGTCCGGCTCGCCGAGGCGCTCGGCTGTGTGGGCCTGCGCTGTGAGTCGCCGGACGAGGTCGACGCCACCATCGAGAAGGCCATGGCGATTGACGACGCACCGGTTGTGGTGGATTTCATCGTCCACCCCGACGCGATGGTGTGGCCGATGGTCGCCGCCGGCGCGAGCAACGACGAGATCAGGGTCGCCCGCGACATCGCCCCCGACTTCGACTACGAAGAGGTCTGACACGGTGACCACACACACGCTGTCGGTGTTGGTCGAGAACAAACCCGGTGTCCTCGCGCGTGTCGCGGGACTGTTCTCCCGGCGTGGTTTCAACATCGAGTCGCTCGCGGTCGGACCGACCGAGCACGATGACATCTCCCGCATGACGATTGTCGTGGCGGTCGATGAGCTACCGCTGGAACAGGTGACGAAACAGCTCAACAAACTGGTCAACGTCATAAAGATCGTCGAGATGGACCCGGCCGCGTCGGTCCGGCGGGAGCTGATTCTGCTCAAAGTTCGGGCTGACCTGTCGGTTCGTTCGCAGGTCCTGGAAATCGTCGCGCTCTTTCGCGCGAAGGTGGTCGACGTCGTACCCGACGCGGTCACCGTGGAGGCCACCGGGACTCGCGACAAGCTCGACGCCCTCATCCGGATGCTGGAGCCGTTCGGTATCAGGGAACTGGTCCAGTCCGGCATGGTCGCGCTTGGGCGCGGTTCTCGATCGATCACCGATCGTAGTCTGCGGGCTGTCGAGCGGACGGCCTGACCCTCGTTTCGACGTCCCTGCGGCCCGGCGTCCGTCGGTGCCGTGTTCAATCCCCCCAAGGAGAGATTCGATCATAATGGCCGAGATCTACTATGACGCCGACGCGTCGCTTGACAACATCAGCAACCGCAGGGTCGCCATCATCGGTTACGGCAGCCAGGGCCACGCGCACGCACTCAACCTGCGGGACAGCGGTGTTGACGTCCGGGTCGGCCTGCCTGAGCACAGCCGCAGCCGGGCGAAGGCCACCGACCAGGGGCTGCGGGTGCTCACGCCGGCCGAGGCGTCCGCCGAAGCAGATGTGATCATGCTGCTCGCGCCGGACACGGCCCACCGCAAGATCTATGCGGAGTCCATCGCGCCGAACCTCGCGCCGGGCAAGGCCCTCGCGTTCGGGCATGGTTTCAACATCCGCTACGGTCTGATCGAAGTGCCGGCCGGGGTGGACGTGTTCATGGTCGCCCCGAAGGGCCCCGGCCACCTCGTCCGGCGGACCTTCACCGAGGGGAAGGGCGTTCCCGTGCTCGTCGCGGTGGAGGCCGACGCCTCGGGCGGCGCGCTGCCGCTGGCGCTCGCGTACGCCAAGGCGATCGGCGGTACCCGCGCGGGCGCGCTCCGCACGACTTTCACCGAGGAGACCGAGACGGACCTCTTCGGCGAGCAGGCGGTCCTGTGCGGGGGCGCGAGCGCGCTGGTGCAGGCTGGTTTTGAAACGCTGGTCGAGGCCGGGTACCAGCCTGAGGTGGCCTACTTCGAATGCCTGCACGAGCTCAAGCTGATTGTCGACCTCATGTATGAGGGCGGTATCAGCCAGATGCGCTACTCGATTTCCGATACCGCCGAGTACGGTGACGTCACCCGCGGCCCACGGGTGGTGACACCAGCGGTAAGGGAAGAAATGCGCCGCATTCTCACCGAGATCCGGGATGGGTCGTTCGCTCGCGAGTGGATCGCCGAGGACGACGCCGGCCGCCCGAATTTCACCAAGCTCGTGGAGGAGGGGAAGAACCACCCGATCGAGCGGGTCGGGGCCCAGCTGCGGCCACTGATGTCCTGGATCTCCAAGCCGGCTGGCTGACGACCGCTTTCGAGTGGGCGGGCCGCACCCGTGGGGCCTGTCCACTCGGTACGCTTGGCCGCGCTCGCTGGTATCCGCGTCCACCGGCACGCGGGCCCGCGAGGATCTGTCCGTGCCGTCCTCTCGTGTCTTTTTCCACAAGGCCGTCTTCCCAAGGAGCCCTACCGTGCCCGTCGTCCTGGTTGCCGAGGAACTCTCACCAGCCGGGCTGGAGCTGCTGTCCGGCGAGTTCGAGGTCCGTCACGTCGACGGGGCCGACCGGGCCGCGCTGCTGGGCGCGGTCGCGGACATCGACGCTCTGATCGTGCGCAGCGCGACCCGGGTGGACGCGGAGGTGCTTGCGGCGGCCGGGTCGCTCAAGGTCGTGGCCCGTGCCGGGATCGGGCTGGACAACGTCGACGTCGCAGCCGCGACGACCCGCGGTGTCATGGTTGTCAACGCTCCGCTGTCGAACATCCTCAGCGCCGCCGAGCATGCTGTCGCGCTGCTGGTGGCGGTGGCCCGCCGGATTCCCGCGGCCAACGCGGCGCTGCGCGCCGGTGAGTGGAAACGGTCGAAGTACGTCGGGGTCGAGCTCGCGGACAAGACCGCGGGTGTCGTCGGGCTCGGGCGTATCGGCGTGCTGGTCGCGCAGCGGCTGTCGGCGTTCGGTATGCGGATGGTCGCCTACGACCCGTACGTCTCGGTGGCCCGCGCCGCCCAGATGGGTGTCCGCCTGGTCGAGCTCGACGAGCTGCTGGCCATCAGCGACGTCATCACGATCCACCTGCCGAAGACCCCGGAGACACTCGGCCTCATCGGCAAGGACGAGCTTGAGCGCGTCAAGCCGGGTGTGATCATCGTTAACGACGCCCGGGGCGGGCTCATCAACGAGTCGGCGCTGGCTGACGCCATCCGGGACGGCCGGGTCGGCGGTGCCGGTATCGACGTGTTCGCCACCGAGCCGACCACCTCCTCGCCACTGTTCGAGCTCGACAATGTCGTGGTCACCCCGCATCTGGGGGCCTCCACCCAGGAGGCGCAGGACAAGGCGGGTCTTGCCGTCGCCCGGTCGGTACGCCTGGCGCTGCGCGGTGAGTTCGTGCCGGACGCGGTGAACGTGCAGGCGGGTGGAGTCGTGGCCGAGGAGGTGCGGCCTGGGCTCCCGCTCGCGGAGAAGCTCGGCCAGCTGTTCACGGGGATCGCCGGAGGGCTCGCCGCCGGGATCACCGTTGAGGTCCGCGGCGAGATTGCCGCCCATGACGTGTCCGTGTTGCAGCTCGCCGCTCTCAAGGGAGTGTTCACCGACATCATCGAGAAGCAGGTCACCTACGTCAACGCGCCGCTGCTCGCCGCGGAGCGGGGGGTCGACGTCCAGCTTGAGACGTCGGAGGAAAGCCCCGACTACCGCAATCTCGTCACGGTGCGCGGGGTGCTGGCGGACGGTACGACCGTGTCGGTCAGTGGCACGCTCACCGGTCCCCGTCAGGTCGAGAAGGTCACCGCGATCGACGACTTCGAGGTGGATCTCCGCCCCCAGGCGCACCTGGCGTTCTTTCGTTACGCCGACCGGCCGGGTGTCGTCGGAGCGGTTGGCGCGCTGCTGGGCGAAGCCCAGATCAACATTGCGAGTGCGCAGGTCAGCAGGCGCAAGGCCGGCGGTGAGGCGCTGATGTCGCTCTCGCTCGACGACGCGGTGCCCCAGGACATCCTGACCGAGATCGCGAAGATCATCGGAGCGTCCGCGGCACGTGCGGTCAGCCTCAGCGACGAGTAGGAGACGGCTGGTTAGAGCGCCCGGCAATAGGGGACGCGGCGTCGCGGGGCTGGGGCACGCACCTCGCCGCGTTGTCGTCAGTCGCCACCCAACGCCAGGGTGGCTCCCTCCGCCGCCTCGCGATGCACGCACCCCAGCCCCGCTCCTTGATCCACACCCCTATTGCCGGGCGCTCTTATTGTTCTGTCGCACTCGTCCGAAAGCTATCGGGTATACGTCCGATCGCGTGTCGGAATCCGCGGCCGTGACCTGCTCCCCGGTTCGCTTGCCGTGGTGTGGGAACCGGCGTCCCGGGTTTACCGTGAATGCCATGGCTCGGGACGGTTGTCAGGACCCCTTCGAGGGGCTGTGCCTCGACGACAGCTTTGTGCGCGGGGCGCGCTTCGTCGAGCCTTCTGCCGACGAACGCGCCGTGACGCATGGTGAGGTGCGATCAGCTCACTGCCGGGTGCAGCCCGCCCACCGCGGTGTCCCGAGCGCCTTCCAGCGCTGGGCGTGGGCGCCGGCTTCCCCGCGTGGCCGCCGGGCCACCCGGTTCGTGGCGCTGGTGACGGTGTTGGCCGGGGTAGCTGGCCTTGGGCTGTTCCTGCTCCGCCACGGTGTCCCGCGCATGGCCGCGGTCTCGGCGCCGGCGCCGTCCGCGGGTATCCCGGCCCGGGTGTATGACCGCGCCGGCAGCGGCTCGCCCGGCGTGGCTCCGGCGAGCCCGGCCGTGAATGTGGCGAGCCCGCCGCCCGGTGGTGATCAGCGGTTCGCGGTTGACGCGGCCCTGTTGGCGGGCCTGCGGGAGGGTGACTGCCTGACATGGACCCCCGATCCGGCTCGTACGGTCCTGCCGATCCGGGTGCCATGCGAGCAGCCGCATGTTGATCAGGTTACCCGGGTGCTCGACCTTGCCGGCCCGTTCCCAGCCTGGCCCGTCTGGCCGGGTCCGCACGAGCTGGCGAGCGCGACCCGGATGAACTGCCCGGACGTCGCGCGGAGCTTTGCCGGCAGCACCGAAACGGTTCCGGACGTGCGGACCGCGTCCATGTATCCGGAGGAGCCGGAATGGCTGGCCGGCGCCCATGGTCTCGTCTGTACGGTCCGCACGGGCGATCTGCGGCCGCGGGTGGGGCCGGTGCGGGCCGTGGGTGTGGCCACCTGAAGCGTTCCCGGACCGGCCTGTGACGCACCCGCCGTCCTATGGTTCCGCTTCGGATATCAGCGTCGAGGGAGTAGGCTCAGCCGGCAATGCGCGCGCTCCTGCTTCTTAGAGCGCCCGGCAATAGGGGAGTGGATCAAAGAGCGGGGCTGAGGTGCGTGCATCGCGAGGCGGCGGAGAGAGTCACCGGAGATGTTGGGTGGCGACTGACGAGCCGGGGTACCCGTGCCCCGCGCGGCGATGGACGGGGAGCGATGACGCGAGGTGCGTGCCCTGGCCCCGCGATGCCGCGTCCCCTATTGCCGGAGCCTCTTAGCTGCCGCGGCGGGGCCTGAGACAGGTCGGCTTCCTCGCCGCGGAGTTCGGTGCGCGCCGGCCGCCGCAGGCTTTTCCGCTGGAAGCTTGGAGCAGCAGAGCAGTGACTACCTCGCAGCAGCCCTCGGGCATGCCTATCGACAAGTACCGGCCGTTTACTCCGGTGGACCTGCCGGACCGGACCTGGCCGGGCCGCACGATCACGCGGGCACCCCGGTGGTGCAGTGTGGACCTGCGTGACGGCAACCAGGCACTGATCGACCCGATGACGCCCGCACGCAAGATGCGGATGTTCGATCTGCTTGTCCGGATGGGTTACAAGGAGATCGAGGTCGGCTTCCCCGCCGCGAGCCAGACGGACTTCGATTTCATCCGTCAGCTCATCGAGGGCGGTCATATTCCCGCTGACGTCACCGTGCAGGTACTGACCCAGGCCCGGGAGGAGCTGATCGAACGCACGATCACCTCACTGATCGGGGCGCCTCGGGTCCTGGTGCATCTGTACAACTCGACGTCGACGCTGCAACGCCGAGTCGTGTTCGGGCTCGATCGCGAGGGCGTCAGCGACATCGCCGTCCAGGGCGCGCAGTGGTGCGCCCGCTATGCGGACAAGCTCCTGAGCGGAAGCGATGTCCGGTGGCAGTACAGCCCGGAGTCGTTCACCGGAACGGAGCTGGAATACGCCCTCGAGGTGTGTGAGGCGGTCATGGACGTCTGGCAGCCGACGCCGGACCGGCCGGTGGTGCTGAACCTGCCCGCGACCGTCGAAATGGCCACACCCAACGTCTACGCGGACCAGATCGAGTGGATGTCACGCAACCTGACTCGGCGGGACAGCGTCGTGCTGTCCCTGCATCCGCACAATGACCGTGGCTGCGCGGTCGCGGCCGCCGAGCTCGGGGTCATGGCCGGGGCCGACCGGATCGAGGGGTGCCTGTTCGGGAACGGCGAACGCACCGGCAATGTCTGTCTGGTGACCCTCGGGCTGAACCTGTTCTCCCAGGGCGTCGACCCCGAAATCAACTTCAGCGACATCGACGAGATCCGCCGCGGCGTCGAGTACTGCAACCAGCTTCCGGTGCATCCCCGCCACCCCTATGGCGGCGATCTTGTCTACACCGCGTTCTCCGGTTCGCATCAGGACGCCATCAAAAAGGGTTTCGAGGCGATGGAGCGGACCGGGCAGCGGCGCTGGGAAGTGCCCTACCTGCCCATCGACCCGATGGACGTAGGCCGGTCATATGAGGCTGTCATCCGCGTGAACAGCCAGTCGGGTAAGGGCGGCGTCGCCTACCTGCTGAAGTCGGAGCACTCGCTGGACCTGCCGCGCCGGCTGCAGATCGAGTTCTCCCGCGTCGTGCAGCGCCACACCGACGGTGCCGGCGGCGAGGTGACCGGTACGCAGCTGTGGGAGATCTTCTCGCGTGAGTACTTCCTCGCCGGTGACGACGCGGACGCCCCGCTGGAGCTGCTGGGTTCCCGCACCACGGCGGCACATGGCGAACGCGACGAGGTCAATGTCTCGGTGCGCATCCACGGCGGCGACGAGGTCATCAGCGGTACTGGTAACGGTCCGATCGACGCGTTCGTGACCGCTCTCGCCGAACGGGACATCGATGTCCGGGTGCTCGACTATCACGAGCACGCTCTCGGCTCCGGCGCCGACGCCCGTGCTGCCGCCTATCTGGAGGTGGCTGTGGGGGGCCGGGTGTGCTGGGGCGTCGGCATCGACCCGAACATCGTCACAGCCTCGCTGCGGGCGGTGGTGAGCGCGGTCAACCGGGCCGCGCGGGACAAGGGCATCGTCGACCAGCCGTGACGACGGGCCGCTGGACGCGATGTCACCGGACCTCCACGGGGAGGCTGACGGAGATCTCGAGGGGGAGGCTGGCTGGCTTGGCCGGGGCAGCCGGGGCAGCCGGGGCAGCCGGGGCAGCCGGGGCAGGGTAGCTGACCGGGCAGCGGGAGCCCGGCTGCCCGGGAACCCGGCCCGCCGCCCGCGCGGACGGCGGCGGGCCGGCCATCTCCGCGAGGCGGAGCAGCATGCGCTCGACCCGGACCAGGCCGACGGGGTGCCCCATCTCGGTGACCACCACAACCGGATCGAAGCGCTGGGACGGCGTACGGCTCATCGCGCGGCGCGCCACCTCGACGACATGTTCATCGGGCCGGGCGCACATGCCGGCCAGACCACCGCGGGTGATATCGCCGCTGGCGGTGCCGTGGCCGGCGCCGATGGCACCGCTCCGGGGCCGGGGCACCATGCCGGGCCGGCGGGTGGCTGCCGCTGGGGCGTCGCGGCGGGGGCGGGCGTCCCCACCGGGGGCCCGTAGCTGTTCGAGCAGGCTGCTCATGCCGTCGCCGCGCGCTGTCCGCTGGGCGAGCAGCCGGATGCGCCGAGAGATCGTCGGGTCCAGGCGCTGCCAGCTGGCCGCTGGGCGGCCCAGGTGCCAGCCTTGCCCGAACGGGATGCCCAGGGCCACGAGCATGGCCAGTTCCTCGTCGCGCTCGACCCCCTCCGCGATCACCCATGCGCCGAGCCGGTTGGCGAAGACGTTGACCAGTTCGGCCAAGGTTCGTCTGACCTGGTCGACGTTTGCGCGGGCGACGAGGTCCCGGTCGAGTTTGACCAGCTCGGGGCGGATCAGCGCGAGCTGGCGAAGTCCCGCGTAGCCGGAGCCGACGTCGTCCAGCGCGATGACGCCGCCGCGGTCGCGCAGCGCCTGGGTGGTGACGACGATCTCAGGGGCACGCTCGGCGGTGCTGACCGCCTCGTTGAGCTCCATGACCAACCCGTTCAGGTCGGCGTCGAGCCAGACCGCGGCGACCTCCGGAGCGGTCAGCAGGTGCGGCATGACGTTGACGGTGAGAAAACAGTTGGGCGGGAGCCGGTCGCGCGCCGCGAGCGCCTCCCGCAGGACCCTGGCTTCGAACCGCGCGGCGACCCCGGCGCGATCAGCGGCGGCGAACCACAGGTCGGGCGATGGCGCCGCGCTCGCCCCGAAGCGCGCAAGCGCTTCATAACCGGCAATCACACCGCGGCGGAGGTCGACGATCGGCTGGAAGACGACCCGCGGCTGACCGGGATCGGCCAGCGCCCGGTGCAGCGCCACGGACCATCCACCCGTGCCGTCGGTCGCCTTCTCGTGGCCGGGGGGGCTCGTGGCCGGGATTTTTTCAAGAATCATGCGCCGTTCACCCCTTTACGCCGTCGCGTGTGTGTCCACGCCGCGTGCCACCGCGGGCTGTTACGTGCTGTTGCCTGCCACCGCGTGCTGTTACGTGCTGTTATGTGCCGTTGCCTGCCGCCGCGTGCCGTCCGCGTCCGCCGGTATGAGGTTCCTATCATTTTCATTCCATCGTCGCTTACTCCACGTACTGATTCATGACTGGTTGTGACATATGATCGATGGACTTTACGTGAGGGGCATGGTCGTCTTCGACGTGTCATCCTGCGTGTCGTAAGAGCGCCCGGCAATAGGGGTGTGGATCAAGGAGCGGGGCTGGGG
>NZ_CAKJTP010000084.1:0-8402 GCF_917627335.1 Protofrankia sp. CiT1
CTAAGAACGCCCCACCCCGAGGTGTTCCAAAGGCCGCGCGGTCACGGCTGTTGCGTGCGGCTGGAGGCCCCAAGCAATCCAGCCGCGGAGGCCGCCATGGCACAGGTGCTGAGCAAAGGCGCGAACGCATCGCTGCCCATCACCGAGGTACGAGTGGAGATCATCTCGTCGACTCCGCTGGACATAGCCGCGCTGCTGGTGACGGCGAGCGGCAAGGTCCGCTCGGACGCCGACTTCGTGTTCTTCAACCAGCCCACCGGCCCTGGGGTCCGCCTTCTTCCGCCCGCCGCGCTTGAGTTCGCGTTGGCACAGGTACCCGCCGATATCGATAAGGTTGTCATCACCGGCAGCCTGGACGGGTCCGGCCCGCCGGCCTTCGCCACGGTCGAGCGGTTGCAGGTCGTTGTCAGGGATCCGGGGGGAGCGGAGCTTGCCCGTTTCGACCCGGTCGGGCTGACCGTTGAGACGGCATTGATACTCGTCGAGTTGTACCGGCGCCAGGGGGCCTGGAAGGTGCGGGCGGTGGGCCAGGGCTACGCCTCCGGCCTTGCTGGCATCGCCACCGATTTCGGGATCACGGTGGATGAGCCGGGGGCGGTGGATGAGGCTCCCACCCAGCTCTACGTGCCGCCCGCGCAGCCGTCGTCCCCAGCGGCGCCCGTACCGCACTCCCAGAGCTGGGGAGGCTCGCCACAGTCGTCCGCCGCCCCGGCTCAGCAGTCGCGCTCCTGGGGGCCGCCGCAGGCCTGGGGACCGCCGCGGCCCGGCCAGCAGCAGTCCCCGCCGCCGGTCACCGGTGCGCCGGCCGTCAACCTCGACAAGGGCCGGGTCTCGCTGCACAAGGGCCAGAGCGTCTCGCTGGTCAAGACCGGGGCCGCGCCGCTGACCCGGGTACGGATGGCCCTGGGCTGGGATCCGGCCCACCGCGGCCGCCAGATCGACCTGGACGCCTCCTGCATCCTGTTCGACGGCCGCGGCAAGGACGTCGACAAGGTGTGGTTCATGTCGAAGAAGGGCGCCCGCGGCGCGGTGCGCCATTCCGGGGACAACCTCACCGGCAGCGGCGAGGGCGACGACGAGACCATTTTCGTCGACCTCGCGGCGCTCCCGGCCAGCATCGAGGCGCTGGTCTTCACCGTGAACAGTTTTCAGGGCCAGCATTTCACCGAGGTCCGCAACGCCTTCTGCCGGCTGGTCGACGATTTCACCGGTGCCGAGCTGGTCCGTTTCGACCTGTCCGAGTCAAAACCGCACACCGGCCTGGTCATGTGCAAGGTGGCACGTCAACAGGGCGGACCGCACTGGACCATGACGGCAATCGGCGAGTTCCATGACGGCAAGACCGTGCGCGCGATGGTAGGGCCGTCCAAACAGTACCTGTAGTGGGCTGCCGGGCGCGCGGAGAATTCGTGCTCGCGCGCCCGGCAGCTTCACCCGCTACGGGAGTTTGTACTCCTTGAGCAGCGCCCGGCTGATGATGCGCTTCTGCACCTCGGAGGTGCCTTCACCGATGAGCATGAACGGCGCTTCCCGGAAAAGCCGCTCGATTTCGTACTCCTTGGAGTAGCCGTAACCACCGTGGATGCGGAAGGAATCGGTGGTCACCTCGTGGCAGTATTCGCTGGCAAGATACTTGGCCATACCGGCCTCGACATCGTTGCGCTGCCCGCTGTCCTTCTTGCGAGCGGCGTTCACCATCATCAGATGGCCGGCCTCGACCTTCGTCGCCATCTCGGCCAGCTTGAAGGCGATCGCCTGGTGGTCGGCGATCTGCTTGCCGAAGGTGCGGCGCTGCTGGGCGTAGGCGATCGCCAGCTCGAATGCCCGGATCATGATGCCGCACGCGCGGGCCGCGACATTGACCCGGCCCACTTCGACACCGTCCATCATCTGGTAGAAGCCCTTGCCACGGCCGTCGACGCCGCCGAGGATCGACGAGGCGGGGACCCGGTGGTTGTCCAGCACCATCTCGGTGGTCTCGACACCCTTGTAACCAAGCTTGTCGATTTTCCCGGGAATCGTGATGCCCGCGTTGGTGCCGAAACCCGGGTCCTTTTCCAGCAGGAAGGTCGTCATGTTCCGGTAGACGGAGTCGGCGCCTTCGTCGGTCTTGACGAGAGTGGCGACGAGGCCGGCGCGGGCGCCGTTCGTCAGCCACATCTTCTGGCCGTTGATGAGGTAGTCGTCACCGTCGGGGGTGGCCCGGGTGGTGATGGCGGACACGTCCGAACCGCAGCCCGGTTCGCTCAGCGAGAACGCGCCGCGGACCTCACCGGTCGCCATTTTCGGCAGGAGCCGCCGCCGCTGTTCGGGGGAGCCGTGCTGGAGCAGGAGGTAGGCGACGATGAAGTGTGTGTTGATCACACCTGAGACGCTCATCCAGCCGCGGGCCACCTCCTCGACGACCAGGGCGTAGGTGAGGAGCGACTCGCCGAGCCCGCCGTACTCCTCCGGGATGGTGATCCCGAACAGCCCCATTTCCTTCATGGCTTCGACGATCGCCTCGGGGAACTCGTCCTTGTGCTCCAGCTCGGTGGCGTACGGCAGAATCTCCTTGTCGACGAACGTGCGCACGGCCGACAGAATGTCGGCCTGAACATCGGTCAGACCGTCGGTCTGCGCGATCCTGCCCATCGTGTCCGTTTCCCTTCTCCGCTGTCACCGGCGCCCGGCATTTGCCGACTGTTCCGCTGATTGGTCTGCCGCCTGCCCCGCTGACAGACATCCGCGTATCAGCCATATCAATCGCGGCTGCCGGCCGCGGCCATTGCACCTCAGCTGTCCCGCACGTATGAGCAGTATCGCGGCATTCGGGGTCACGCGCGAGCGGAGCCGGCGGACGAGCCGGCCTGCCGGTGGCCGGCATGGGCGCGCGGAGATCGTGTATGCCGTCGCCGGCTGGATTTTTCGGGACGGCTCATGGCGGAGGTAGCCTCACGCGGTGACCACGGCACCGGCTCGGCTGTACTGCCGCAGGCTGGCAGGCCTGCTCGTCCTTGATCCTAATGGTGATGTGGTCGGACGGGTCCGTGATGTGGTCGTCACCCTACGGCTCGGCCGCGAACCGCCGCGCGTCCTCGGGCTCGCCGTCGAGGTGCAACGCCGGCCTATCTTCGTGCCGATCAGCAGGGTGACCGGGGTGGAGTCGGGTGCGGTCGTGCTCTCGTCGGCCCGGCTGAGCTGGCGCCGGTTCGCGCAGCGTCCGGGCGAGCTCCTCGTGCTCGGCGAGCTCCTGGACCGGCAGGTGACACTGGTCGCGACCGATGCGCTGGTCACTGTGGTGGACGCGGCGATCGAACCGATCCGTGGCGGTGACTGGGTGCTCGACCAGGTGGCGGTACGGACCGGCCGGCGACGGCGTGGCGAGGTCCGTACGGTTTCCTGGGACGAGATCACCGGTGTTTCGCTGCCCGAGGATGGCCAGGGCGCGGCGAACCTGCTCGCGGCGTTCGAGAAGCTGCGTCCCGCGGATCTCGCCTCGCTGCTGCACAACCTTTCTCGTAAACGCCGGGCCGAGGTCGCCGCGGCCCTCGACGACGAGCGGCTCGCCGACGTCCTGGAGGAGCTGCCCGAGGACGAGCAGATCGAGCTGCTCGGCGGGCTCGCCGATGATCGGGCGGCTGACATCCTGGAGGCGATGGGGCCCGATGACGCCGCCGACCTCCTGGGGGACCTGCCGGCCGAGGAGGCCGAGCGCCTGCTGCGGCTGATGGAGCCGCGGGAGGCGGCCCCGGTGCGCCGGCTGCTCGTCTACCCGGACAACACCGCCGGTGGGCTGATGACCAGCGAGCCGGTGATTCTTGGCCCGAACGCGACTGTTGCCGAGGCACTCGCGCGGGTGCGGGCGCCAGAGCTGTCACCGGCCCTGGCCGCGCAGGTTTACGTCGTCCGGCCGCCGTTCGAGACCCCGACCGGACGTTACCTGGGGCTTGCGCACTTCCAGCGGCTGTTGCGGGAGCCGCCCGGGACACTCGTCGGAGGCGTCATCGACATCGACATCACCCCGCTGCGCCCGGAGACGCCGCTACCGGAGGTGACTCGTCTGCTCGCCTCGTACAACCTGGTGGCCGTCCCCGTACTGGACGAGTCGGCCAGGCTGGTCGGCGTGGTCACCGTTGACGATGTTCTTGACCACATGCTGCCGGCTAACTGGCGGGAACGGGACCTGGATGGGGACGCCCGCGTGGGGGCTTTCGATGATCTTCAAAGCGATTCCCCCGGTAGCGCCGGGAATGCCGGGAATGCCGGGAGCGCTGGGCCGCCAGGGGGGCGGGCCGGGCGCGACAACGGCCTGAGCGGGTTCGGATCATGAAGTTTCGCCGCGGGGCGGGCCGGCTTGACCAGCCACGTCCGTCGCGCCGGTCAGCATTGGCTCGCCGGCCCGCCGAGCCGGATGCCTTCGGCCGGGTCGCCGAGCGGATCGCCCGGTTCATCGGAACCGCGCGCTTCCTTGTGCTACAGAGCGTGGTCGTTGTAGCCTGGATTGGCTACAACGTCGTCATGCCATCTGACTTGCGGTTCGACAACTATCCGTTCATCTTCCTGACATTGGCGCTGTCGTTGCAGGCGGCCTACGCGGCGCCGCTGATCCTGCTGGCGCAGAACCGGCAGGACGACCGGGACCGGGCGAACCTCGCCCAGGACAGGGACCAGACCAGCCGCCAGCGCGAGGACACCGAATACCTCGCCCGCGAGATAGCGGCGGTACGTGTCAAGATCGGTGAATTGGCGACCCGCGACTACCTGCGCTCGGAGCTGCGGGCGGAACTGCGGGCGCTGCTGGCTGAGCCCGTCGGCGTCGGTGAGGACGCCGACGGCGGACAGCGGCGCGGCGCCGGCTCGCCGGCACGGCGCTCCGAACGCCGTAATACCGCCGACCGGCGAGCCTGACCCGGCGGAGGAATACCTGACCCGGCGGAGGATATAGAGGAATAACGGAAGAGCTACGAGCGCCCGGCAACAGGGGACGCGGTATCGCGGGGTTATCGCGGGGCTGGGGCACGCACCCCAATCCCGTTTTTTGATCTACACCCCTGCCGCTGCTGCCGGGCGCGCCGCGCCGGGATGAAATCCCGATGATTTTAGGTAAGAGATCCGCGGCAGAGAGTAAGAATAGACAGTGCGATTTCGACTCCGCGCGGTCCGAGTTCTCCCGACCAGGTCGCGATGATTTCGTTTTCCCGGGAGTGCTCGATCCGCGGGCCACCGTCCGCGGACCGCAGCGCCTGAATCTGGCGGGACACATCGAGGCGTGCCCCGACGAGCGCCCGGAGCTGTGCGTCGATCTTGTCGATAGCCGATCGGCCGTCCTCGATGGAGGAAATAGTCGGCGCGGAGGTGACAGAGTTGAGCGCTTCCCGTGTCATCTGGGCCCTTTTCGTTCGTGGCCCGACCGTCCCGGAGCCTCACAAGCCCGGGTGAGTCCGGGCCGGCTGGTCTCGGTGCGTCGCGATCAGTCGCGTGGCAGCCCAGGGGCCAAGCCCGGCCCCTGGTAAAAGTGATCCGGCGATCTGCCCGCGCCATACGCGCGAAGGTCTGATGTACCGGTCACGTTCGACAGCATGCCAGAGGAGAATGCTGCCGTCCAGTGGTCGTCCGGTTACCGCTGTATGGACATGGTCGCTGCCGTGGGCCGGCGGTAGCGGGCTGGCTGCCGTGGGCCGGTGGTAGCGGGCCGGTGGCCAAGTGACAGGATCATGTCGTGGACCAGTTGCAGCTGGACGGTATGCCGCGGCGACTTTTCGTGTGCACGCCGTCGAAACTTTCCGCCTTCGCTGATTGCCCGCGCCGTTACCGGATGGCCTACCTGGACCGCCCGGCGCCACCGAAAGGCCCGCCGTGGGCCCACAACTCGATGGGCTCCAGCGTGCACAACGCCCTGCGAGCCTGGTGGAACGAGCCGATGACACGCCGTACCCCGACCCGTGCGGCGCATCTCGTCCGCCTCGGGTGGATACCCGACGGCTGGCGGGACAGCGACCAGTCGGTTCGCTGGCGGGAGCGGGCGGCTGAGATGGTCGGGCGGTACGTGGCCGGCCTTGATCCGGCGGGTGAACCGATGGGGGTGGAACGCCAGGTGGCCGCCCGCACCGAACGGCTGGCCCTGTCCGGACGGGTCGACCGGCTCGACGACCGTGACGGTGCGCTCGTCGTCGTTGACTACAAGACCGGCCGTCGGCCGCTCACCGAGGACGACGCCCGCGCATCCCAGCCGCTCGCCCTGTACGCGCTCGCGGCGTCGAGGACACTGCGGCGGCCGTGCTGGCGGGTCGAGCTGCACCATGTTCCCACTGGCGCCGTGCTGGCAGCCGAGCACGACCAGAGCTCGCTGGGCCGTCATCTGCGCCGTGCCGAGGCCCTGGCGGACGATGCCGAACGCGCCGGTGCGTCGCTGCGGGCCGGTGCCGCACTGGACACGGCTTTCCCGCCGCAGCCGGGTCCGCTGTGTTCCTGGTGCGACTACCGGCGGCATTGTCCCGAGGGGCTTGCGGCCGCTCCCGACCGCCAGCCGTGGGACGCCGTCGCTGACGACGATCTGAGCTGACAGCAATCCGCGCTGACGGCAATCCGCGCTGACGACGGCCTCGCGGGCTGGTGGGAGGCCTCCGTCAGCTGGCCGCGATCAGGGAGGGCACGGGCAGCGGATACCCGCCTTCGGCTGCCCGCGCCCGGCCGCGGCGCAGCTCGGCGCCGAGCCAGCGCAGGTAGCCCCGCACAGCGGTCTGCCCTGGCGCCCGAAGCCAGCGGGCGTGAAGGGCTTCGGAGCGTGGGCGCGGCCAGCTGGCGGAGCCGGTCGCTGTCCGTCTGGTAGGCCTCAGCCCGGCCGCTGCCAGCATGGCTGACCGCGGCGGCAGGAGGTAGCGGCCACGCAGGTACTCGCCGATCCAGCGGCTCTGCGCGTCAGCGAGCCGAACGGCGTCGGCGACAGCCACCGGCCCAGCCGGCGCGGCGCCAAGGCGCGGGAGGCGGCCACACCGGTAGACTCCTTCGGTCTCCGGGTCGAAGACACCTCCGAACAGCGATGATGACATGGCGGGCGATCCGGGCACGAGATCGTCGAGGTCATCGGTGAGCACCACGACGTCCCAGCGCGTTACCTGCCGCTCGTTGTCCTGGATGTCGAAGGGGCGGCGACCGGCCGCATCCGGGTGAAGGCCATCCGCGCAAAGGCCATCCGGGTGAACGTCGACCGGATGAATCCTGTCGCCGATGAACAGGTGCGCGGGCAGGCCGGAGTCGACGAGCGCGGAGACGGTCACACCGGCGGTCCGCCCGCCGCCGAGCACCGCCACCCGGGGGAGCTGAGCCACGAACAGCAGACTAACCAGTATTTGTCAGATCGTTACGTCCTCTGGTGGGGGATCTTCGGCTGGGATGCGCACCGGGCGGCACCGGGTGCCTGGTAGAGCGAGCGTGGCAGCCTGAGCAGCGCGGCGCGTGTCGCTCTGCCGCATACCGAGGCGGTCAGGTCCACCGCGGCGGTGTCGGGCAGCCCGTAGAGCTGGCGAGTCCAGCGGGGCAGCATCCCGACCGCGATCGCGGCCAGTACGGACCAGCCGGGCCGCGCGGGGGTGGCCAGCGTCACCCACCGGGGCATCGGCGGGCGCAGGATGAAGCCGACCGCCTCCCGGGACTGCGCGCTGGCCCGCAGCCCCGGCCGCATCCGGGTGAAGTAACGCTCGACCTCCGCTCGATTGGACGGGACGTCACACGCGGGGATGCCGACGAGCTCGGCCGCGCGTATCTGCTCGGCGAAGTAGGTGTCGGCCTGCTTGTCGGTGAGCGCCAGCCCGCACCGGCGTGTCGTGCTGAGGAAGGACTCGACCTCGCTCACGTGTACCCACAGCAGCAGTTCGGGATCGGTGGCCCGGTACGGCCGGCCGGTGCCCGCCTCCACGCCGTGGACGCCCGCGTGCACCCGGCGCACCCGGGCGGCCGCACGATGCGCGGATTCCGTGCTTCCATAGGTGATCGTGTCGACGTATTCGACGGTCCGCCGCAGGCGTCCCCACGGGTCGATCCGGTAGGTGGAGTGGTGGGCGACACCAGCCATGGCGAGCGGGTGCACCGCCTGGAGGAGCAGCGCCCGGATCCCGGCGATGGCCATGCCCGGATCGCCGTGTACCCGCCAGGTCACACTGCCTGGACCGAACAGGCCGGTATCCCTGTCCGATCGGGTCGCCCCTGCGTCCGATGGCGTGGTCGGGCCTGCCGCATGCTGTTGGTCAACCACTCGCACATCCCCACTCAGACGCGTGTTCGGAACTCTATGAAGTCAAATGACTTCAGATAGTGTCGCATATGCGGGGCGGTCGGATGTGACCGGTGCTTTATGTATTATTATATTTACTTAGAGTGTTTGATGATGATGGTGTGGATCAAGAAGCAGGGCCGGGGTGCGG
>NZ_CAKJTP010000084.1:8893-18169 GCF_917627335.1 Protofrankia sp. CiT1
GACTCCGGGAGCACGCCGTAACGTGGTCTCATGAGCGTCGTGAAGATCAATGTATTGACCGTTCCGCCCGAGACGCGGGCCGCCCTGGAGCGGCGGTTCGCCGGCCGGGCGGGGATGGTGGAAGCGGCCGACGGTTTCGAGTGGTTCGAGCTGCTGCGTCCGGTGGAGGGCACGGACGCCTACCTCGTGTACACGCGTTGGCGTAGCGAGGAGGATTTCGGGAAGTGGCAGGCGTCGAACGCCTTCCAGGCGGGGCACGCCGCCGCCGCTACGGATGCCGCGGGTGAGTCGCCGGCAGCCCCCGCGGCTGGTCATCCTGGCTCGGGCCGCCCCGGGCCGGAGGCGGCTGGACCCGGTGGGCCGGCCGCGACCGGGGCGCAGCTGTGGTCGTTTGAGGTGGTGCAGGCGGCAGCTCCCCGGAGCGCCTGAGCGCCTGAGCGCCTGACCGCTTGGCTGCCTGCCGGACCGCCAGTCAGCGCATCCGGTGGCTGGCGTCCTCGACCTCGCCCACGAACTCCTCCACCACGTCCTCAAGCGCGACGACCCCGATGGTCGTGCCAGCCGGCCCGGGGACGCGCCCGAGATGGCAGCCGGTCCGTTGCAGCAACCGCAGTACCTCGTCCAGCGGCAGGTCCGGGCGGATCTCGGCCATGGGCCGGAGCCGGCGCGGTGGCAGGGGGTCGTCCCGGGCGTCGCTGTGGATCCCGAGAACGTCCTTGGCGTGGATAAAGCCGGCGATCATGACGCTCGCCGCGGCTGGGCTACCCGGCGTCGTCGGCGTAAGGGGGGCCCGATCGGTGCCAGCGGCGTCGGACGGGCCCGGCGCCCGGACCGGAAACCGGGAGAAACCGGTCCGAGTGACCAGGGCTTCCAGCTCGGCCGCGCTGACTGACCAGGGCACGGCCACGACCTGATCAATATTGATCATGACTGAGCGGGCTGTTCGCTCGGGCAGTTCCAGCGCGCCGGTGAGCAGGTTGTGCTCGTAATCCTCCAGCAGCCCCTGCTGCCGGGATTCAGCGATCATGATCGCGAGCTGGTCCGGGGTGTAGGCGGTGCTGAGCTCGGCCACCGGTTTGATCCGGACGAGCCGGACGCAGCCGTTGGCAACCGCGTCGAGAAAGAGGATCAACGGGCGGGCCAGGCGCGCGAACCGGAGCAGCGGCGGCGCGAGCCGCAGCGCGGCCTGTTCCGGCCTGGCGAGGGCGATGTTCTTCGGCACCATCTCGCCGAGCACGATGTGCAGGCAGACGACGATCGCCAACGCGGCCGCGAACCCGATCGGGCTGTACAGGCTCGCGGGGACCCCGAGCGCCCGCAGGCTCCCGTCGATGAGGTGAGCGACCGAGGGCTCCGCCACCGCGCCGAGGCCCAGTGAACAGATCGTGATACCGAGCTGGGACGCGGCAAGCATCGGAGACAGGTTCTCGATCGCCGTGATGGCCGTGCGGGCATGGCGGTCGCCCGCGGCCGCCATGGGTTCGATCCGGTCGCGGCGGGCCGAGATGACGGCGAACTCGGCGCCGACGAAGAAGGCGTTGCCGGCCAGGAGGACGACCGCGCCGATGAGGCTGAGCAGGATCATCGGCGTGGTCACCCGGTCCGGTCGTTCCCACCGGAGCGGGGGCCGACCGCCGCAGCCGCATCCGCATCAGGCCCCGGATGCTTTGGATGTTCCGGATGCTTCGGATGTTCCGGCGCGAGGGCTAGGCGGATGCGGTCGATGCGGCGGTGGTCCATCCGCTCGGTGGTGAGCCGGTGGCCGGCCACCTCGACCTCGTCACCGACGCCGGGTATCCGCCCCAGCCGGTGCAGGACAAGGCCGGCGAGCGTTTCGTACGGGCCCTCGGGCAGCGCGACGCCGGTGCGGTCGGCGACCTCGTCCAGGCGGAGCAGCCCGGAGAGCACCCAGCTCCCGTCCGCGCGGGCGGTCGCGTCAGGCGTCCGCGGGGGGTCGTACTCGTCCGCGACGTCGCCGACAAGTTCTTCGACGAGGTCCTCCAGCGTGACCACACCGGCGATGTCGCCGTACTCGTCGATGACGATCGCGAGTTGCAGGCTGTGGCTGCGCAGCGTGGTCAGGAGATCGTCACAGCCCAGCGAGCTCGGTACCACTGTCGGTGGGACCATGATCTGGCTGATCGACGTGGCCGGGCGGGCCGGCGGGGGGACGCCGAAGGCGTCCTTGACGTGAACGACCGCGAGCACATCGTCGACATCGGTGGCATCGGCCGCGGTAGGCGGCACCGTGCCGCGGCTGCCGGGGTGCCGCAGCACGGGGAAGCGGGAGTGGCCCGAGCGCTCGGCTACCCGCAACAGGTCCGCCACGCTGTCACCGGCATGGAGCGCGACCACCTGGACGCGGGGTGTCATGATGTCCTGCGCGGTGCGCTCACGCAGCCGCAGGGACCTGCGCAGCAGCGCCGCGGTACCGCCAGGCAGCGTGCCCTGTTCGGCCGATGAACGCACCAGCCAGCCGAGTTCGGACGGGGAGCGGGCGGACCGCAGCTCATCCCGCGGCTCGATGCCGAGCGTCCGCAACAGGCGGTTGGCCGACCCGTTCAGGAGCACGATCACCGGCCGGCAGAGGCGGGAGAAGAGCAGCTGTGGCCCGGCCACCCGTTCGGCGACGGCCAGTGGCGCGGAGATCGCGACGTTCTTCGGGAACAGCTCGCTGAGGAGCATCTGTGAAATCGTGGCTATGAGCAGGGCAATGACCACAGCGGACGCGTGGGCGACCCCGTTCGGGAGGCCGACCGTAGTGATCACCGGGGTAAGCAGGGATGCCAGCGCCGGCTCGGCGAGGTAGCCGAGCAGCAGCGAGGTCAGCGTGATGCCCAGCTGCGCGCCGGAAAGCTGGAACGACAGCGAGTGCACGGCGCGAAGTACCCGTGCGGCGCGGTGGGAGCCGTCCGCCGCGGCCTGTTCGAGCTGGCTACGGTCGACCGCCACCAGCGCGAACTCGGCGGCCACGAACAGCCCGTTGCCGACGATGAGAACAATGATTATCAGTAGGCCGAGAATATCGTTGATCATTGTTGGCGTGGATACCCGCCACAATCATGGCCGGGGCCGGATGTGGCTGGCCTAGGTACGGCCGCGAGCGCGGATACCCTGAGCGCGGGTGTCCTGGCCGACCGGAGATCTCGCCTGCGCGGCCGGCCCGTCGGCGCGCTGGGTGTCATCTCCTCATCCTTGCCCACCGTGAGCGCTCATAGGCCTGCCGTCAGGCGGATTCGGCCTGCCGTTCGATGGGACCGCCGTCCAGCGCGCTGGGCAGCGCCGCGTCAGCGGTCTGGGTGGTGGCGGAACGGCCGCGACCGCCCCTACGGCGGCGGCGGCGCGGGGCCGGCTGGCCGTTCGTGACGCTGTCAGCGCCATCGGGGCCGAGCCCGTGATCGAGCCTGTGATGATCAATATCAAGGTCGTCCGGGAACAGCGCCATCGCTGGAACAGCTGGAACAGCCGTCGCGGGCTCGAGGAACAGCGCGGCCGTAGGCGTCCGGCCCGCGTCCGTACGGTCGGTCGTGGCGACCGCCGCGACCGCGGCGCCGGCGCCGCGGGTGCGCCGCCGCGTGCGGGTGGTGCGGGCACCAGCGGGTCGATCGGCAGGCGGCTCGGCTGAGGCCGCGTCGGACTGGTCACTGGCCCTGCGCTGCCGGCGCCGCCCGCCTCGACCGGTTTCACCGAGGTCCTCGACCTTTTCAGCCGCGAGCCCGGCGCGGGTACGGGATGCGTGCGGCAGCACGCCAAGCGCGTCCGCGGGGATCTCAAGATCCTCAAACAGGTGCGGGGAGGTCGAGTAGGTCTCGACCGGCGTGTCGAAGGACAGCCCCAGCGCCCGGTTGACCAGAGCCCACCGTGGCATGTCGTCCCAGTCGACGAAGGTCACGGCCACGCCGCTGCCGCCGGCCCGGCCGGTACGGCCGATGCGGTGGAGGTAGACGTTCTCGTCCTCGGGGCACTGGTAGTTGACCACGTGGGTCACCCCGCCGATGTCGATGCCGCGGGCCGCCACGTCGGTGGCGACCAGCACATCGATCTTGCCTGTCCGGAACGCCCGCAACGCCTGCTCACGTTGGCCCTGGCCGATGTCACCGTGCACGGCCGCGGTGGCGAAGCCCCGCCGGGCCAGGTCATCGACGACCTTGTCAGCGGTGCGCCGGGTCCGGACGAAGACGATGGCCAGCCCACGGCCGTCGGCCTGCAGGATCCGAGCCAAAACTTCGATCTTGTCAAGCGCGTGGGCGCGGAAAACGTGCTGCTGGATGTCTGGGACGGTGCGGCCCTCGTCCGGGCGTTCCGCCGTGACGTGGACCGCCCGCCGCATGAACCGGCGAGCCAGTGCCACGACCGGCCCCGGCATCGTCGCCGAGAAAAGCAGCGTCTGGCGGATGTCGGGGATCTGGGCGAGTATGCGCTCGACATCCGGCAGAAAGCCGAGGTCAAGCATCTCGTCGGCTTCGTCGAGAACGAGCATGCGCACCGCCGTGAGCGCCAGGGCGTTCTGTCGGGCCAGGTCGAGCAGCCTGCCAGGGGTACCCACGACGATGTCCACGCCCGAGCGCAGGTCCGCCAGCTGTGGTTCGTAGGCACGCCCGCCGTAGACCGAGAGCACCCGCAGATCGCGGTGCGCGCCAGCCCGGCCGATGTCAGCGGCGACCTGAACGCACAGCTCACGGGTGGGAACGACCACCAGAGCCTGGGGGCGCCCGGTGGCGCCCTCGGCGCGGCTGGTTACGGTCTGCACGAGCGGGATGCCGAAGGCGAGGGTTTTGCCGGTCCCGGTGCGGGCTTGGCCGATGAGGTCGGAGCCGGCCAGCGCGAGGGGGAGCGTCAGTTCCTGGATGGGAAAGGGGGAGATGATGCCCTGGTCACGCAGAGCCTCGACGATCTCTTCGCGGACACCGAGAGCCGCGAAACCGGGCGCCGACGCGGCGGCGGCTGAGGCCACCGTCCTGCCGGTGCTGGGAAAGTTCGTGGGCTCCTCGTGCGGGGGTGCGGTGGTTTCAGTCGAAACGGACAGCGGGATGCTCCTGGTCTGCTATGAGCGGGATCCGACGCCGCACCCGCTCGCGATATCTACCGGCGGGGTCCGCTGACCCGGGGTGGGGCGACGCCCGCGCGGGCCGGAAGTGGTCTTGTCAACCCCCGGCTGATGACAAGGATAACCTGAGGATGGGCCTCCGCGACATGTTCCGGCACAATGACCTTCGGTGGGGTGGGTGCCGGCCGGGGGATGACGCGCCGCGAATGCCTGCGCCAGCAGGCGTTCTGGCCGTGCCATCCTGTCGACATATTTCGGGGCGGTTCGTGCCGGGCGATACTGAGGTGGTCAGCGATGACGGACAGGACGGGTGTATCCGATCGGGCTGCCGCGTCCCGGATCGCCGTCATCGATCTGCTGGGTTTGTTGGCCTTCGGTGAACTGACCGCGTTCGAGCGGCTGGCCACGGACGCGCGGATGGCTCCCACGCTGCTGGACAAGATCGCTCTCGCCCGGATGGCGGCGGCCGAGTTCGCGCATTTCGAGACCGTTCAGGAGCATTTGCTGCGCATGGGCGCGGATCCCGAGGAGGCCATGGGGCCGTTCGTGGTCCCGCTGACGGTTTTCCACAACCTCACCGCGCCGGCGGACTGGCTGGAAAGCCTGGTCAAGGTGTATGTCGGTGACAACATCGTTGCCGATTTCTACCGTGAGATCGCGTCGGTGCTCGCACCCGACGCCCGCGAACTGGTCCTCGACGTCCTGGCCGACACGGGGCACGCGGCGTTTGCGGTAGAGCGCGTCCGTGCCGCGATCGAGGCGAATCCGACTGTGGCTGGCCGGCTCGCGCTGTGGGCCCGGCGGCTGATGGGGGAGGCGCTGACCCAGGCCCAGCGGGTGGCGGTGGACCGGGAGGCGCTGACCGGCCTCTTGGCCGGCATGGGTGACCTACAGGCGTTGGTGGACATGTTCGATCGGATCGCCCAGGCGCACGCGGCGAGGATGGAAGCGCTCGGCCTGTCAGCGTGATGCCGAGGACTTTCCCGCTCCCCGGCATCACGCAGCGCGGACGCCTGTTCGCAGCCGCGTGACGGCCACCACTAGCTGAGGTGGCGGTCCGCTTCGGCACTGACCGAGTTCAGAGCGAGCCGAAGCCAACCCGACGCGTCTCGGCCTCGGTGATCTCGATATAGGCCAGCTTCGCGACCGGGACGATGACCTGACGGCTCTTCTCGTCCACGAGCGTGAGCAGGCCCAGCTCCGACCCGATCGCGTCAGCGACCGCCTGGGCCACATCCGCCGACGACTGGCTGCTTTCGATTACCAGCTCACGCCCGACGTTCTGGATGCCGATCTTGACCTCCACCAGCGATGACCTCCGCGTTCGATTGACCAGCCAGGGCAATCGCGCTTTGGCGCGATCTGTCGCCACGATAGGGCCTGCGGCGGGCGGGGGGGTAGGCGGCCCCGGCCGTGTTCGCTGGAGGCGTCAGTCCTCCCGCGCGTCAGTCCTCCCGCTCGTCGGCATGGTCCGGTGACGCGGGGTCGGCGTCGTCGACGTTGCGGCGCGGGTAGCCGGCGAGGCCTCGCCAGGCGAGCTCGACCATGGTTGCCACAGCGCGCTCCTTCTCCACCGTCCCGCCGGTGACCAGCCACCAGCGGGCTCCCGTCTCGGCGAGACCCACCAGCCCGATGGACAGCAGCTCGGCCTCGCCGGGACCGACACCGGTGTCCGCGGCGATGACGGCGGCGATGGCGTTCGCGCACTCGGTGAAGCTGTTCTCCACCCGCTTGCGGACGGCGGGCTCACTGCGTAGGTCGGACTCGAGGACGAGCTGGTAGGCCCCGCTGGGATCGTCGACGAAGTCGAAGTAGGCCGCGATGGACCGGGCGATCCGGGTGTGGTTGTCGGTGGTGGAGGCAAGCGCCCGGCGGACGCTTGACAGAAGTGAGTAGGCCTGCTCGTCCAGCAGCGCCAGATAAAGATCAAGTTTTCCGGGAAAGTGCTGGTAGAGCACGGGCTTGCTGACGCCCGCACGCTCAGCGATCTCATCCATCGCGGTCGCGTGATAGCCCTGGGCAACGAAGACCTCGCGCGCGGCGCCCAGCAGCTGGAACCTGCGTGCTGTCCGGGGCAGCCGTGCGGTCTTGCCTGTCCGCGGTTGCGGTGCGGACGGCCCGACGGTCACCGGCGCACCTCCTTCGCTGCCCATCGGCACATTCGCCAGCTACTTTCCCACATGGCAGGACCCTGATCGGCGGGTCGAGCCGAGCCAGATTGAAGATTTTTATGCGGGGGCCGTGGGCGGCGCAGGAAAAATCTTGGCTGCGCCGTCTTCGGCCGGTCGTTCTTACCGGTACTCGTCCTCGTCCTCGTCCTCCACGGCGATGCGCTGCTGCGCCGCGTCGTACTCGGCAACCTCGAGGGGGAAGGCCCATGCGGACGGCGGCACCGGCGGTTCACGGGTCGAGATCTCGCGAGCCTGCTCCGCGGCATCGGCGTCGGGCACATCCGGACGGTCGAGAATGTCACGCACATCGAGCGGGAGGTCCGTCGGTGAGCTCATGGCTTCCTCCTGTCAGCGCCTGCGGCTTGTGATCGCCTGTCGGTAGGCGGTGGCCGCGCGGACGTCTTGGAACTTTGCATCTCCGCGCCGGCCGCACCTGGCAAAGGGGCAAAAAGATCGCCGTGTTCTTCGACTCGATCCGGTATGTCGCCCACCATGAATACCAGGTCAGCCGGATGCTGGCAGAACGCGGCCCCGTCCCGGGCGGCGGGGTGGAAACGACCGGGCGGGTCCCGCTGCCCGCGGCATGATCGGTGCGTGCCGGTGGAGACACGCTGCCTGATCGCCTGATCGCCTGATCGACAAAAGATCATGACTGGCCATCGGGTACGGCATTTTGTCCTGATGGGCGGCGCCGCTGGCGGGTCGGTTCACTGGCGCAGGTAGCTGGTGTAGGTATCCGGTCCGGTCGGCCCGCGCCCGATGAGCCGTTCGCCGGCTGGCTGCTGCCCGATCGGGCCGGGCCCGGTGCCCGGATGCCTGCCATGGGTCCATCTCTTGTACCCATACGCCTTCCATACTTCGCCGGAGTGGGAGAGCATTGTGATGCGAGTGTTTTTGTTGGGCATGAATCGTGATTTTTAGGGAAATCGACGATTCGGGGATCATGCAAATTGGAACGTTCCGTGAAGATGCTAATACTCACGGTAAGGGGCGGGCGTGCGATCGATCTGGAAAGGCGCGATCTCCTTCGGTCTTGTCTCGATTCCGGTCAGGCTCTACTCGGCCACCGAAGAGCGGGACGTGTCGTTCCATCAGGTGAGACGCGACGACGGGTCCCGCATCCGCTACAAGCGGGTGGCCGCGGCGGACGGGGCTGAAGTTCCGTACTCTGAGATCGCCAAGGGGTACGAGCTGCCGTCCGGGGAGACCGTCGTGCTCACCGATGAGGACTTCGCGAACCTGCCGCTGTCGACCTCCCACACGATCGACGTGCTGGAGTTCGTCCCGCCGGGGCAGGTCGACCCGATCTATTTCGCCAGGAGCTACTACGTCGAGCCCGACCGGACCGGGATCAGACCGTACGTGGTCCTGCGGGACGCGCTCGAGGAGTCGGGGCGGATCGCGCTCGTCAAGGTCGCTCTTCGCCAGCGCGAGCAACTGGCGACCATGCGGGTTCGCGACGGGGTGTTCGTCCTGTCCACGATGATCTGGCCGGACGAGGTGCGTGCCCCGGAGTTCCCGTTCCTGATTGATCATGTTGATCTTCGACCGCAAGAATTGATCATGGCGCAGGCGCTGATCGACACGCTGTCCGCGGACTTCGACCCGACCCCGTACACCGACGGGTACCGGGCGGCGTTGCAGGCCGTCATCGAGGCGAAGGTGTCCGGGAACGAGATGGTGACCCCGCCGGGTGGGGGACAGCCGGTCAGCGCCGCGGGTGATCTGGTGAGCGTGCTCACGGCCAGCGTGGCGGCGGCGCGGGGGAACCGGGCTGGCGCGCGGTCGGGCGCCGGCACCGAGCCCGGCGCGGGCGCGAGCGGCACCACCCCGGACACAGCTTCGATGGCGCACGGCGCGGGTTCTGGCGGGAACGGTGCCAGCGGCGGGGACGGTGCCAGCGGCGGGGACGCGGAAACCCAGCCGAAAGCCACGGGCGGCCGCGGCACGCGCGCGAAGAAGGTGGGGGCCACGGCGAGGTCCACGGGTTCGGCAAACCGCCGCCGCAGCGCCTAAGAGCGCCCGAGAATAGGACTGTCCGGCTCGCGGCTCCCCGCG